>JAISQG010000172.1 GCA_031274335.1 Gracilibacteraceae bacterium | reverse complement strand
TTGCCCTGATTGGGGTTGCTCCTGCTCGGAGAAGCATTGCTGATGTATCAGCGCGGCGCAGTATTCATAAACCTTGCCCGCCGCTTTCAGCGCATGGCCGGTCTGATCCTCTGCGATTTCCAATTGGTTCGGATAACTGGAAGCCACAGCATATCCGGCAAGCTCTTTAGCTTTGTCCATGAAAGCATCGAAAGCCTTGTCGTACTCGGCGCACATCATCGCCAGCGTTTCGAGGTCATGCGTTTTTGGCATATACTGCGCCACGCGCAAATCGTCATAGGCTTTGTCTAACCATTCCTTGATGTAATCCGCCGCGTTCATACAGCAAAACCCCCTCTCTGACAATTTTGCGTTCCATTGACGGCAACACACTCAGATCCGCAAAACGCGCGGAGCGGGATGCCACAATGTCTATTGAGGCGTCTACTTTCCTGCGGTCATTTCCTTGACGTGCAGCATGGGCTACCTCGACCGGGCGTAGCGGGGATTCGTCCGGATAAACAACATAGAAATCCAAATCGCTGTCTGCATTTGGTTCTCCGTAAGCATAGGAACCGAACAGATATATTTTTTCGCAGTCCACAGATGCCATGATAGCCTCCGTGATTGCCGCAATCTCATTTTGCGCTGTCATCTTTCACGCACCTCCCCATCTAAATGTATTATACATAAAACGGCGGCACAATTCAATCAACGATTTTACGTTTTCATCATCCTCATCCTGCATGATCCGCGAGGCTCTTTTCGATGCGGGAAAGGTGGAGAGCTCGTCGTTTATCTCCCGCAGCCGCAAAGCCAGCAGATTCGCTTCGTGCATTTCGGTGGCCTTTTCAATATGGGGAGCGAGCCAGTCGTGCTCGAAATTGATGACCGAAACGCAAAAAGGCCGGAAGATTGAGATACGAATCTCTTTCTTCCGGCCCTTGCCTTTGGGATGAATTATTCGGTTAGCTGGGGTTCAAATCCCCCAAACGGCTTAAATCAGCCGTATATATCTACGAAAACGGGATTTCAGAAACCGCGCTCTGAAATCCCGCAAACCCGCATGGATACCGGCTTTTTCAGCCCTATATCTAGATTGAACAAACTTACTGGTCGGGGCAACAGGATTCGAACCTGCGACCTCCTGCTCCCAAAGCAGGCGCGCTGCCAAACTGCGCTATGCCCCGTTATGGCGGTTAAAGCGGCAGGATTTAGTATAGTCGATTCCTGCGGCCGCGTCAAGTCAAAAAATTCGCTGATTTGCTGCCAAAGCGTGATGCGTGATGTCAGTCCAGAATCAGCCCGACCGGGCAATGGTCGCTCCCCAGCACATCCGCGTAAATCAAGCTGTCCCGCACACGCTCCGCCAAGCGCCGTGACACGAGGAAATAGTCTATACGCCAGCCGGAGTTGTTCTGCCGGGCGCTGAACATGTATGACCACCAAGTGTAAGCGTCCCGCCGCTCCGGATACAGAAGGCGGAAAGTGTCGACGAATCCCGCCGCCAGCAGTGCCGTGAATTTTCCGCGCTCTTCGTCCGTAAAACCGGCGTTGCGGCGATTCGTTTTATAATTTTTCAGGTCGATCTCCTGATGAGCCACATTCATGTCGCCGCAGACCACCAGCGGCTTTTGCGCGTCCAGCTCCGTGAGATACGCGCGAAAAACGTCGTCCCATTCCATGCGGTAGGGCAGGCGGGCCAGCTCGCGCTGCGCGTTCGGGGTATAAACGTTCACCAGCTGAAAATCCGCGAACTCAAGCGTGATAACCCGCCCCTCGCCTTCGTGCTCGTCCCGCACGATGCCGCGGCTGACGGCCAAAGGCTCAAGCCGCGTCAGCACAGCCGTCCCGGAATAGCCTTTCTTTTCGGCGCTGTGCCAATAAGCGGCATAGCCCGGCCACTCCTCCGCCACCTGCTCCTCCTGCAGTTTTGTCTCCTGCAAACAGAACACATCGGCCTCCGCGGAGCGGAAAAAATCATTGAAGCCTTTTTTCAGGCAGGCCCGCAGGCCGTTCACATTCCAGGAAATAAATTTCACGGGTTTCCTCCTGTTTTATATGCAGTTCAGAGGGGCAGATGGCGGCTCGGGGGCCGCAATGACGCAGAGTGTCCACGCATGAGCCAGGTTCATCCAGGTTTTAACAGCTCCCGGCCGAGCACGGCGGCGATCCGCCCGGCTGCCTGCCCGTCTCCGTAAGGGTTGCCCGCCGCCGACATGCGGGCGTAAAGCGCTTCATCCGTCAGAAGACGGCGAATAGCCGGCCAAACCCCTTCCTCCGTCGCTCCGGCCAGCACCGCCCCGCCGCGGGCGACGATTTCCGGGCGCTCCGTCGTTTCGCGCGCGACGATAAGCGGCTTGCCGAGAGAAGGAGCCTCTTCCTGCACGCCGCCGGAATCCGTAACGATGAGATAAACCCGGGCCATCAGGTTGGCAAAATCGGCGTAATCCAAGGGCTCGCACAGGAGAAGGCGCTCTTCCGGCCCCTCCGCCGCCGGCCCCAGCGTTTCCGCGAGCGCGGCGCGCACGACGGGATTTTTGTGCATGGGCAGGATGAGGGCCGTGTCCGGAAATTCCGCCAGGGCCGTCCGCAGGGCGCGGCAAACGCCGCCCATGGTCTCCCAGTTTTCCCGCCGGTGCAGCGTGGCCAAGAGCAGTCGCCGGCCGGTCTGGGCCGCCAGCCATTCCTCCAGTCCCGCGGCCTGAAAAATGTAGCCGGGCTGCACAACGGCTAACAGGGCGTCAATCACCGTGTTGCCCGTGACATGGACGCGCTCCGGCGGCACGCCTTCCCGCCGCAGGTTGGCGGCGGCCTGCTCGGTCGGAGCAAAATGCCAGTCCGCCAGAACCGTGACCAGGCGGCGGTTCGCTTCCTCCGGCCAGGGGGAATACTTCTCCCCCGTGCGCAATCCGGCCTCGACATGGGCTATTGGGATTTTATGGTAAAAAGCTGCGAGCGCCGCCGCGAAAGCCGTGGTCGTGTCACCCTGCACGAGGACAATGCCGGGGCGCGCCGAGCGCAACACCGGCTGGAGGCCCCTGAGGATCCGCGCCGTCAAGTCTGGCAGTTCCTGGCGCGAGCGCATGAGGTCCAGGTCATAGCGCGGCGCGAGGCCGAAAACCCGCAGCACCTGATCCAGCATTTCCCGGTGCTGGGCCGTGACAGCGACGTCGGTAACAAGCGGCACGGCCCGCAAAGCGGCGACGACGGGCGCGAGCTTGACGGCTTCGGGTCGCGTGCCGAACACCGCCAGCACATGTGGCGCCGCGCTGTTGTGCAGCGGATTTTCCGCGCCGGGGAATGTTTTCATCTGCTCACCGCCGGGCCAAATCCACGAATTTCGTGAATTCTTTCAGAAAACCCAGTTCCACCGTGCCGACCGGGCCGTTGCGGTGCTTGGCGATGATGATTTCCGCGATGCCTTTTTTATCCGAATTGGGATTATAATACTCGTCCCGGTAAATAAAGGCGACCACGTCGGCATCGGCCTCAATCGAGCCGGACTCCAGCAAATCGGACATGATCGGGCGCTTGTCCTGCCTTTTCTCCACCTCGCGGTTCAATTGGGACAAAACGAGGACGGGCACCCGCAGCTCGCGGGCCAGCGCCTTCAAGCCGCGCGAAATCTGGGCTACTTCCTGCTGCCGGCTTTCAGCCCGGCGGCCCAGCGCCATCTGCTGCAAATAATCGACGACAATGAGCTCCAGCCGTTCTTTTTTCTGTTCCAGCTCCAATTGCAGTCTCCGCGCCTTCGAGCGCAAATCGCCCAGCGTCACCCCGACCGTGTCGTCAATGTAAATGTCTGCCGCGTCAAGCAGGGCCTGGGCTTTGGCCAACTTGCGCCAGTCATCAACGGAAAGTTCACCCGTGCGCACGAGCTGCTGATCGACCATGGATTCGGAGCAGAGCA
>JAISQG010000163.1 GCA_031274335.1 Gracilibacteraceae bacterium | reverse complement strand
GTACTCATAGCACTGATTGACGGCGATTCTGCTGATCCAGGCACGGAACTTTGACGGATCCCGAAGTTGCTCAAACGCCTGAAATGCTTTGAGAAATGCTTCCTGTACGATGTCTTCGATTCGCGCCCTGTCTTTTTCCATAGCGCTCACCACACGCCGCAGATGATCAAGATTTTCTGTGTACAGCTCCTCGGCAAGTTTTTTGGAAATCATAACAGCGCCCCCTCTCCCATTTTTATTCTATTAAAGAATTAATTGGAAGAAATTTCTGCGCGAATTCCAAAAATCCTTCTGCTTTGCCGCCGAAAAATAAAAAAATTTTTTTCAATCCGGCGCGCGCATCCTCGAAAAGAGGCGGCGGTTGTCTAAAGCGCGGATTGGTGGTATACTGGACTATACGAAATACGCGGAAGGGGGTCGCTGAACTGGCAGATAAAAAAGAAGAATTTCTTGCGGCCAAGGAGGGAGCACTGACCGAAGAAGCGCGTCTTGACAAGCTTTTGGCGAGGTATGGCCTAGGGCGGGTCATTTCTTTTCTGTTGGCGGCGGCGGCCACCGCCTGCGCCGTAACTGAACGCAGCGCCATCTTGGCCGCCGCCGCTTTGGCCGCGGTGGTTTGTTACGCTTTGTTGGTTCGCCGGAACAGAAGCGCCGATGAGAAAAAAAACGCTGGCGGCAAGCCGCCGCGCTGTCATTGAATTTTTCCTCAGCCGCCTGGACTCATCTTGGCAAAAACAGGGGCAAACCGGGGCGTCCTATCTGACGGAGGATTTTCCCCAGGGCCGCGACCTTGATATCTTCGGGCCCGGCTCCCTGTATCAGTACCTCTCTCTGGCCCAAACCGTCTGGGGGAGGGAAGCGCTCCGCCGCCTTTTGACAGAATCCGCGCGGGGTGGCGGGCCGCAGCACTTGGACGCGGCGCGATCGCGGCAGGAGGCAGTGCGCGAGTTGCTGGCCAACAAAGAATTTGTACTGGACTTCGCGGCGCAAAGCCGTATGTTGGGCGCGGAAAAAAATCTCTCCGCTCAAAACCTGAACGAGTTCCACGCCGCCGCGCGCCGCGCGCCCTGGCCGCGCCCGCTCGCCTTTTGCTTCTGGGCGCTGCCTGCGATCACGCTGGCAGCCCTGGCCGCCGCTTTGACCGGGCTGATTTCTTATTTGCCTTTTGCCGTCTGCTTTCTCCTGCAGCTCATCCTGCGCCTTGCCGGCGGCAAACCCCTGAATGCCTTGCTTGCTCCCTTGGCCGCCTTCCGGCGCGGGCTGCGCCATGTCGCCCCTCTGTTGACGCTTATTGAACGCGAAGAATTTGACAGCACCTATTTGCGTGAATTGCGCGAGCCTCTCGTGGCCAAAGGCGGCGCCGCCCGCGCCATCGCCGCGCTGGCTTCCGTTGAGGATATGACCGCCTGGCGTTTCCAGCCGATCGCCTACTTTTTTATCACCGGACTCCTCATGTGGGATTTTCACGCCGCCCGCCGCCTCATGGCCTGGCAGTCTCGGCACAGCGCCGACCTGGCCCCCTGGTTGGCGGCCATCGGCGAAATGGAGGCTCTGATAAGCCTTGCCACCATTGGCTTTGCGCGGGACAGCTTTTGCTTCCCGGATCTTGCCGCGGCGGAAACACCATGCCTGCGCATGGAAGAACTCGTTCATCCTTTGTTGAAAGAGAGCGAGGCCGTGCCGAACAGCCTGACGCTCGCGCCCGGAGTATGCGTCGTCACCGGCTCAAATATGTCGGGCAAAACCACTTTCCTGCGCGGCATCGGCCTCGCCCTCGTGCTGGCTTATGCCGGCGCGCCGGTTTGCGCCCGAAATTTCGCGGCGACGGGCCTGCGCCTTTTTTCCTCCCTCCGCGTTCAGGATGACGTGAATCAGGGCATCTCGACTTTTTACGCCGAAATATTGCGCATCCGCGCGATGGTGGAATACAGCGCAAAAAAAACGCCCATGCTGGCGTTGATTGACGAAATTTATAAAGGCACGAACACGGCGGACCGCGTCATCGGGGCGGAAGCCACTTTGCGAAAAATGTCCGCGCCCTGGATCATCTGCTTGGTTTCCACCCATGATTTTGAATTATGCGATCTGGAAAACGATGAAGACGTCAAGGCGCGGAATTTCCATTTCGCCGAAAGCTACGCCGGCGACGAGCTTCTGTTTGATTACAAGCTGCGGCCCGGACGCTGCCAGACGACCAACGCGCAGCATATCCTGCGCATGGCCGGGTTACTCTGACCCGGCCTCCGAGGCGAGCAGCCGCCTCAAATCTTCTTCGGCCGGCGTGATGTAAAGAGACCAGTTCTGCTCGTAAACGACCATGCCGGGGCGCGCGCCGCCCGGCTTTTTTATCTGGCGCACATGGGTATAATCCACCGGCACGTGGGACGAACCCCGCGCCTGGCTGAAATATACGGCCAGGGACGCGCCGTCCAGCAGCGTCCGGTCATCCGGGAATTCTTGTTCCTCCGGCAGCGGAATGATCACATGCGAACCGGGAATTCCTTTCACATGCAGCCATAGGTCGCGCGGGCGCGCCTGTTTCCACGTCATGCGGTCGTTTTGCCTGTTGTTGCGCCCCACAATGATGGGGTTCCCCGTGGCGGAATAATAGGTATGCGGGCGGGAGGCGGGCGCCGGTGTTTTTTTGCCCGCTTGCCCCGCCGCTGCTTTTCCCGGCTTGGCGCCTTTGGCTCCGGCTTGCTTGCCGGCAATAAATCCCTGTTCTGTCAATTCGAGGTAAACTTCTTGCAATTCTTAGAT
>JAISQG010000126.1 GCA_031274335.1 Gracilibacteraceae bacterium | reverse complement strand
CTGTTTTATGTATATGAACGACTAAACATAGCCGTTCTGAGGGCGTATTCTCACTTCCCCGGAGGAAAGGGTGCGGACACTCCCGTCTTCCAGGCGGACGACCAGCCCGCCGTCCTGATCGATGTCGAGCGCCTGCGCCGCGTAAGATTTTTCGCCTTCACGGCAGATGATGCTCCGCCCCAGGATATTGGAACGGCGGCGGTATTCAGATATAAAGGATTTGTCTGACAAATCCTCGAAATAAACGAAGAACTTATTCAAAACCTCCGCCACCAAGGCGCTGCGCACGTCCCAGTCCTGCTCCCGCTCGTACAGACAGCCGGCCACGCCGCGCAAATCGTCAGGAAAGCCCGCGGGGGGGCGGAAAATATTGATGCCGATGCCCAGCACGGCGTAATCTGATTGCTCGGACTCGTGGTACAGCGAGCTTTCGGTCAGGATGCCGACGACTTTTTTCGAACCGAGAAAAATGTCGTTGACCCATTTGATCCTTGTCTCCAGGGCGCAAACATCTTCAATCGCCTGGGACACGGCGACAGCCGCCGCGACGGTCACGAGGGAAGCCTGGGGCAGCGGGTGAATGGAACGCAATAGAACGCTCATATATACGCCCGTCCCCGGCGGAGAGAAAAAGGGCCGCCCTTCGCAGCCCTTTCCCTGGCTCTGGCTATCCGCCAATATGACCGTTCCCTCGGGCGCCCCGTTTTCGGCCATCTCCTTTAAGCGGATATTCGTTGAATCCACAACCGGATAATGATGGAAGCGGCATATGCCGGCGCTGCCCCGCAATAGCGAGGCAACGGCGGCTACCGGCGTGATTGTGTCCGACATCGGCATAACATCCTTAAACATTGCTTTCGGCCGGCCTGCCGGCCGATCTGCGCGTTCTATTTCATGCTGCCTGTTTCCAGGAAGCGCTGATGCCAGGACAGGGCTTGCTTCAGATCATGAGGCGTATGCTGTCCCTTCGCTGTTTTATGAGCCTGTTCCACGTAGGCGCGCAGCATGGGCTTGTAATCCGGAGAGGCGCAATTTTCAATCAGCAGCTCCGCGCGCTCCCGCGGCGTTTTCCAGCGCAAATCAGCCACGCCTTGCTCAGTCACAATGATCTGCGTGTCGTGTTCCGTGTGATCGACATGCGAAACCATAGGCACAATACAGGAGATGGCTCCTCCTTTGCCGATGGACTCCGTCGCGAAAATATTGAGCGCCGCGTTGCGCGCGAAATCGCCGGAACCGCCGATGCCGTTCATAACAGATGAACCCGCTATGTGAGTGGAATTGACATGGCCGTAAATATCTACTTCTATGGGGGTATTCATGGACACGAGCCCCAGTCTCCGGATGACTTCCGCATGGTTGGACAACTCCTGCGAGCGCAGGATCATCTTTTCGCGGTAAGCCGCGAGATTGCCGTAGAAGCGCTTGCCGGCCGCCTCGCTGAAAGAGACGGCGCAGGTCGTGGCTCCCGCTATGATGCCCTGGTCGAGCAGATCAAGCGCGGAGTCCTGGAAGGTTTCCGTATACATGGTCAGATTCCTGAAGCCGCCTTCGGCGAAAGCCTGCAGTACCGCATTGGCCACCCCGCCCACGCCTGATTGCAGGGGCGCCAGATTTTCGGGCAGACGCCCGGCCGACACCTCTTGCTGAAGAAATTTGATGATATGTCCGCCTATGACGCGAGAAACTTCATTCGGCTCGATAAACGCGGGATACTGATCATGGACGTCGGTCACGATGATAGCGGCTATTTTCTCCGGCGGGCAGGGGATGTAATTCGTGCCGACCCGGTCCAGGGGATGGGTAATCGGAATAGGCCTGGCGTTAGGGGGCACGCCTATTTCAAAAATATCATGCATCCCGATGATATCCAGGGGAATTGTTTCGTTGAGCTCGACAATGACCTTGTCCGCCATGCGGACAAAGGCGTCCGACGCTCCCACCGAAGCCGCGGGAATAAGCCCGTCTTCCGTGATGGCGGCACATTCGATCACCGCCACGTCAACATGTATGCCACCCGCCCGGCGGTTGATAAACGTCGGAACATGCGAGAGGTGCATGTCGATATAACCCATTGAACCTTCATTTATCTTGGTGCGCATGGACTTATTGGACTGATAGGAATAACGGCGCTTGACAATGCCGGCCCGCGCCAGGACGCCGTCCATATCGTCGCCCACGGACGCCCCGGTGCAAAGCGTCAGGTCTGTCGCGTGCCCGGAAGCGGCTAAAGCGGCGGGAATGGCTTTAGGATAGCCCACAAGGGTGAATCCGCTCATACCGATCGTCATCCCCGGCGTAATCAGCAACGCGGCCTGCTCAGCGGACATTATCCTGCTTTTTAACGTGGTTGGAATTCTGGACATAATACTCCACCTCTCCCATTTGACTTATTTTAGAAACGCTTACAGTTTATCACCGGCGTTTTGGGATGTCAATTAAAAAATTCGGGCCGGCCTTTTCCCTCTTGCTCCCAGGCGCAATATTTGGTATAGTAAAGCGAAACATAAATAACGGCGAAGGGTGGAATCCATGAGTATTTCTATGGCGGAAGTCGAGCATGTCGCTCTTTTGGCGCGTCTGCAGCTGACAGACGCGGAAAAGGAAGATTATAGCAGACAGCTCAGTGACATCCTGGCTCACGCGGACAGGCTGCGGGAGCTTGATCTGGAAGACGTGGCTCCCACGGCGCATGCCGCGCCGCTTTTCAATGTCTGGCGCGAGGACGAGCCGGGCCGCCCTATGGAGCGGGACAAGGCGCTGGCCAATGCCCCGGAGCGTGAAGACGGCTTTTTCAAGGTGCCGCGCATCGTGTAAAATTGAACAATCAGGGGGCGGCGCTCCCTGAGAGAAAGGACATGCTGCCATGCGGTTGTCAGATTGTTCCCTCGCGGAACTCGGCCGGCTGATCCGCAGCCGGGAAGTGAGCGCGGCGGAGCTGACTGAGCATTATTTGGAGCGGATAGAGCGGATTGACCCGAAGGTGCGCGCTTACATCTCTGTTCTCGAAGCGGAGGCGCGGCGGAAGGCCGCCGAGGCGGACAG
Organism: Gracilibacteraceae bacterium; assembly: GCA_031274335.1. GTDB lineage: Bacteria > Bacillota > Desulfitobacteriia > Desulfitobacteriales > Syntrophobotulaceae > JAIRRL01. The sequence continues at coordinate 1,767 of JAISQG010000126.1, read as the reverse complement.
GATTTTGGCGGCCGGCGGAGGAGCCGGGCCGTTGACGGGCATACCGGCGGCGCTGAAAGACAATATATGCCTGGAGGGCGCGGCGACGACCTGCGCTTCCCGGATGCTGGAGAATTTTTACCCGCCTTACAGCGCCACCGCAGCGGAAAAACTGCTCCGGGCCGGAGCGGTCGTGCTCGGCAAATTGAATATGGATGAATTTGCCATGGGATCAAGCACAGAACATTCTGCCTTTTTCCCGACACATAATCCGTGGGATACGGATCGCGTGCCCGGCGGTTCTTCCGGCGGCGCGGCGGCGGCGGTGGCGGCGGGGCTGGCGCCTTACGCCATCGGGTCCGACACAGGCGGATCCATCCGTCAGCCGGCTTCGTTTTGCGGGGTGGTCGGCATGAAGCCCACTTACGGCGCGGTGTCCCGTTACGGGCTCGTCGCCTTCGCCTCCTCGCTGGATCAAATAGGCCCGCTGACGCGAACCGTAGCCGATAACGCTTTGGTGCTGGAGGCCATCGCCGGATACGATCCCAGGGATTCCACCTCCGTGCCGGACGCGCCGGCCGGCTACGCGCATGGCTTGGAAAACGGGGTGCGGGGTCTGAAAATAGGCCTGCCGAAAGAATTTTTTACCTCCGGCCTGGCGCCGGGTGTCGAAAAAGCCGTCCGCGACAGCGTGCGCCGGCTGGAAGCCTTGGGGGCTGAAACGGGCGAGTGTTCACTGCCGCATATGGATTATGCCCTGGCGGCTTACTATCTCATAGCGACGGCGGAATGCAGCTCGAACCTGGCGCGCTATGACGGAGTGCGTTACGGGCTGCGGGCGCCGGCCCGAGATATGATCGGCATGTTTCGCGCCAGCCGCTCCGCCGGATTCGGCCCGGAGGTCAAGCGGCGCGTCATGCTCGGCACCTATGTTCTGAGTTCCGGTTATTATGACGCCTATTATCTGCGGGCCCAAAAAGTCCGCACTTTGATCCGCGAGGACTACGAGCGCGTTTTCGCTGAATATGACGTCATCCTTTCCCCCACGGCTCCCACGGCGGCCTACCGGCTGGGAGAAATATCCGACCCGCTGACGATGTATATGGGGGATATTTACACAATTCCGGTCAATCTGGCCGGTCTGCCGGGGATTTCCCTGCCGGCGGGGCTGACGGACGGCTTGCCGGTCGGCGTACAGCTCATAGGAAGGCATTTTGAGGAAGCTCTTTTGTACCGGGCCGCCTACGCGCTGGAGCAGAGCGGCGTTTTTACCGCGCGGCCGGCGCTTGCGGAGGCGGAATGATGGCTTACAGCGACAGATATGAAATGGTGTGCGGTGTGGAGACCCACGCGGAAATGGCGACCGGGACAAAGATGTTCTGTTCGTGTCCGACCGAGTTCGGAGCGGAGCGGAACACGCATGTCTGCCCCGTTTGCCTGGGATTGCCCGGTACGCTGCCGCGGCTGAACAGGGAGGCGGTGAAGCTGGCCATCAAAACCGGGCTGGCGCTCAACTGCGAGATAGCCTCCGTTTCCAAATTTGACCGAAAAAACTATTATTATCCAGATATGCCAAAAAATTACCAAACATCGCAATATGATTTGCCGATTGCGAAAAACGGCTGGCTGGAAATAGCGACCGGGGCAGGCCCGAAAAGAATCGGTATTACCCGCGCCCATATGGAAGAGGACGCGGGCAAGCTCATGCACAGCGGCGAAACCATCACTTCTTCCGCCGATTCCCATGTGGATTACAACCGGGCCGGCGTGCCGCTGCTGGAAATCGTT
>JAISQG010000125.1 GCA_031274335.1 Gracilibacteraceae bacterium | reverse complement strand
GCATGAACCATGAAGCAGGCGGGCGGCTTGCGCGTTTTTCGCGCGAAACTCTCATGGCGCCGAAAACGGGCGACCTACTGTCGCGGAGCAGGGCGTTTTATTAAGGAGGCGAAATATGCGAAAACACCAGCAGCGGCAAATACTCGAATTGATCGAGACGATGAAAGAAGCCCAGGCCATGGGCTTATATGCCGACTGCCAGGATGGCGCGCTCAAAATCGCCGAATTCATGGAGTGCCTGGCGGACGGCGCGGGCGCTTGCACGGCCGCCCTTATAACAGAATATTATGAATTATTATACCGGGTAAGCGTGGGCGAGGCGGGCGCAGACGAATTGAGCCAAGCACTTCCGTTATTGGAAAACAGCGTCAGGGCGGAACTGCGGCCGGACCGGATTGAAGCGGTGTTCCTGTCTTACAAGGCCGGCATGAGCGACAGCATCGAATCCGTTTACGCGGCGGCCAAAGCCGACCCGGGCTGCGACGCCTACTGGATGCCCATCCCCTACTACGAACGCCAGGCGGACGGCTCGCTGGGCCCAATGCGCTGCGAGGGCGCGGACTGCTACGGCGGCCATATCGACTGCACGGACTGGCGGGCCTATGACATCGCAGCCCGGCATCCCGACATGATTTTCACCTTCGCGCCCTACGACGCGGGCAACTACGTGACGACGGTGCATCCCGCCTTTTACTGCGAGCGCCTGCGCGGCCTGACGGATCTGTTGGTGTACGTCCCTTACTTCGTCGCCGCCGGCGACGTGCCGGAGCGCTTCGCGGACCTCGCGGGCTGCGTCCATGCGCATGTCACCGCCGTGCAGTCGGAGCAGGCGCGCGAGACATACATCCGCGCCTTCAGGGAAGCATACGGCGACAGATTCGGCGCGCCGGAGGACAAATTCGTCGCGCTCGGATCGCCCAAATACGACGCGGTCCTCGGCCTCCGGCCGGAGGATTTTCCGCTGCCGCAATCTTGGCGGCGCCTGATTGAGAATCCGGACGGCCCGAGGAAAAAAATCGTCTTTTACAACACGACGGTCAGCGCGCTTCTGGGCGGGGATGAAAAAGCCCTGGCCAAGCTGCGCCATGTCCTAGCCTGCTTCCGGGAGTGCAGCGACACGGTGCTGTGGTGGCGGCCTCATCCGCTGAGCGAAGCGGCCTGCGCGAGCATGCGTCCGCGATTGCTGGCGGAATACGAGAAAATCATCGCGGATTACCGGCATGAAGGCTGGGGCATATACGACGACGCGCCGGATTGGCGCGGGGCCGCGGCCTGGAGCGACGCCTATTACGGGGACGACAGCTCGCTGGTGGCTCTGTACGGGACCACGGGCAAACCCGTGATGATTCAGAATTTGGATATGGCCGGCGAAAACGAAGCCCGGGGCAGCCTGGATTTTGAGAATATGCATGACGACGGCAAATATTTCTGGTTTACGGCGATTCATTTCAACGGGCTGTTCAGGATGGACAAAGAGACGTGGAAAACGGAATACATGGGCAGTTTCCCGGGCGAGGATCCTGCCGGCGTCCGGCTGTACGGCGGCATGGCCGAACATGAGGGCAAGCTGTATTTCGCGCCGATGGCGGCCCGGGAAATAGGGATTTATGACATGGAAGGCGGAACATTCTGGAAAATCCAGATCCCCGAAATGAAGGCGAAGCAGGAGTGGGGCGACAGCTTAAAATTCTGTTCGGTGGTACGGCATAACTCCTGTCTGTTTTTTGTCGGCTGCGCCTGGCCGGCCTTCCTCCGCTACGACACAGTCAGCGGAAAGACGGATATTTTTGCCGACTGGGCAAATCAGCTAGCCGCGCTGGAGACCGCGCCGAACCATGCATATTTTGGAACCGCCCCCATCGTCACGGGCGCGCGTTTCATCTTGGCCGCCGAGAACGCCAACGCGGTCGTCGTGTTTGACATGGAAACATGCGTGTCAACTGTGCATGAAGCCGGGGGCAAAAAACATTATTTTGCGGGCATATGCGGCGACGGCCGGGATTACTGGCTGGCGGCAAAAGACGGCGGCTCAGTCATAAAGTGGGACGCAGGGACAAAACAATATACGGAGTATAGGGATTTTCCTCCCGGCTTTGCCGGAGGCGATCACGGATTATGGAAAATGGTGCGCATGGGCGGACATGTCTGGCTGTTTGCGCTCCAAGCGAACATGACGCTGAAACTTCGCTTGCGGGACGGGAAAATCCTCCCGGCGAAAGAATTCCCGGGCGGAGATTACTGGATGGCCGTGACCAGCGGCTCCGCCATATACGCCTTCAACGGAAAATCCCGCCGCCTGACCATGCTGGACACCGTCACCGGGCGCAGGCGCGAGGAAGCCGTCTTGGTGCCGGACGGGATCAGGGAGCGTGTGGACGAAATCCGGGCGCAGGTTTTGGAAAAAGACCTTGGCCCGTGCGAAAATGCGCCGGAGTGTTGCCACTGGGAAAACCCGCTGCTGGATCTCCGGGCCTTGCTCCGCCACCTGGCCGAAAGCAGCGATTCCGAGAAAGCAGCGGCCCGGCGCGCCAGGCAAAGCGAACTTTTCCGCCGGACGAACGCCCGGCCGGACGGCGGCTCAGGCGAGGCGATTTACGAGTACGCCAAACGGCAAATCCTCGGAGAGGAGGCGAACGGGAAATGAAAAAGGCCATAGCCCCGCCAGCGAGGGCCGCACCCTGCGTCAGACAAGCCCCCTCGCTTCGCGGACACGCGACCGCGAGCCTCGTTGCAACATCACCGCCTTTTCAAAGAGGGTGCCCCTGAAGACGGCACTTCATAGCCCCCTTTTCAAAGGGGGTGTCAGCGGCAACGCCGCTGACGGGGGTTTGCCTCAGGCACGACAAGGAGAAACGCATGGACACAAACAGCACGAACAACCAGAACAGCGCGGGCGGCGCCAACGGCGCGGCAGTTCCCGCGAAGGGCCTGACCACGAAGAAAATCATACTCATCCTCGGCGCGCTCGTCATCATATGCGCGACGGTGGTCGTCACCGTTCTGCTGCTGCGCGATCCCGGCACAACGGACATTCAGGCGAGCCTCGTGCCGGCCGGCGCGCCCGTCGTCGATGAGAGCAACATCAATGAGATCACCGGCGAAATAAAGGAGAAGGTGGCGCGGGGCATGTTCGAGACCCACATGAACACGACATGGAGTTTCCCCGACGGAGCGTCCGCCTCCGGCGACGCTGTCATGGGCAACGCCGCCTCGAACAACTATCCGTTCTGGTTCACCATTACGCTGTCCGGCACAAACGAGATCGTGTATACCTCGTCCCTGCTGCCCGTGGGTACGCAGCTGGCGGAAATCGTGCTGGATAAAGACCTCGCCGCGGGGACATACCCCGCCGTGCTGACCGTCCACATGGTGGACGAGGAGGGCGCGGAGGTCGAAGGCAACATGGGCTTCGGCATCGCACTGATCATTGAAAACTGAGCCGCGATCTTATTTTTGGTACTTCCCCCATAAACAGCGCGCGGCATGGCCATGCCGCATATCTGGCACAGATATCGGCCGTTCCGCACGCCGCAACGGGGCTGTATATAAAAAAACAATTCACAAAATCTTTTATTAGCAGGAGGATTTGCAATGAAAAAAACATCCAAGGTACTGACAGTCATTCTAGCGGCGCTGCTCATAGCGACGCTGCTCCCCGGCACCGCCTTTGCGGCGGATTTGCAGGACGTTTCTGAAAGCGGCACCATCGGCGGTGACACAACCGTGGATAAAGCAGTAATCAACGTGGTCGTGCCAACAAACGTCAACTTCGCACTGAACCCACTGGAAATCGGGCAGAGCGGCAATCAGGTTACCACTGCGGACTACATCCTAGTCAACAAAAGCAATGTCCCGGTTGCCGCATCGTTTTACCTTGATGCGGTGCTAGGAACCGGAGTGACT
>JAISQG010000063.1 GCA_031274335.1 Gracilibacteraceae bacterium | reverse complement strand
TCAGAGTGCGATTGGCGGTCATTTCAGCACCTCCGAACCGGCATACCTCAGATGTCCGTCAATTAGGAGCTGGTTTTTGAAGCAATACTGAAAATTCGGCTTATTGTACCGGAGTCGTCCTATCGCTTCCTCTGCCCCAATCAATTCGTCAAAATATAATTGAAGCGTATCGAATACCTTGTCGTTGGCAACGCCGCCAATGACTAAATCCCATTCGGCGTCAACAGGCTTGCCCAGTCTGCAGGCTGTAATGAAATTCAGCCAGTCTATATCGTGCGCGTTAAATTCAAGGATTTTCACATCGGGCGGCAATATGTCGCCCGGCTTCGGCAGAAACTCGTACCTCGACACCACGGCGCTTCCGCGTTCGCGGAGAAAACGCTGCGCCCAGTTTTCTGCCTGTGCTTTCAGCGGCGTGAGATAAAATCCCTTGCCAAAATCCGTGCAAAGCCGGGACATTGTCAAATCCGGTTTTTCAATAGCGATGCAAGAGCCGTGGTACAGCATCATTGCAGGATACCTAGCTTCCGCATCAGCTCTTTCAGGTCTCCGACGATGTAGTCTTTCCCCTGCGTATGCAACACGTCATAGAAAGGCACGATATATGCGTCAAGAATGTCACTGTCCTCCGCAAGCATTTTGTAGACCTTATCGCCTGTTGTCCCCAGAGCATCCGCTAACGTTTCAATGCAGAACACCGCAAAAAACGATTGCTCCGGGGTCATGGATGCCTGTTTGCCTGTCATGGCATTCTCCTGTTTCCATAGCCGTTCCTCGCCGGCGAGATTCATCTTCGCTAATTATATCCCGATGCACTCACGATGTCAACGGAAGTTGCGATTCGGGTGTGCAGTCATTGCGAGTTCAAGCCTCGTGATTAGGGGGTTCCCCCTGGGAAAATACTTGCCAAAGGCCGGTGAAACTGGTAAACTGAGATCAAAAGGAGGGGATATTCATGTTAAAATACATTGATCACACAAAAATGGGGCGCGGCAAACACGGTTGGCTGGACAGCCACTTCCATTTTTCCTTCGCGGAATACTACAACCCCGCCAACATACAATTCGGGGCGCTGCGCGTCGTCAATGACGATATCGTGCAGGCGGGAAAGGGTTTTGACACCCATCCGCACAAAAATATGGAGATCATCTCCTATGTGGTGAACGGCGAGCTGACGCACGCCGACAGCATGAAAAACCGCTCTGCCCTCATGCGCGGGCAGGTGCAGTACATGAGCGCCGGCACGGGTGTTACCCACAGTGAGTATAATTCGGGTGATAAACCCCTGCGTTTTTTACAGATTTGGATTTTGCCGGACAAAAACGGGTACGCGCCCAGCTACGGCGACCACCGTTTCGCGTGGGAGGACAGGCTGGACAAATGGCTCCCCATCGCGAGCGGAAATCCCGCCTCCTCCGCGCCGATTAAAATCCACGCGGACGTAAACGTGTATGCCGCTCAAATCACGAGGGGCGGGGAACTCGCTTTTGAAACGCGCCCGGGACGGCAAACTTATCTCGTGCTGATCGAGGGCGCGGCGCAAATCGGCGGGCATGTCCTTGCGGAGCGGGATGCCATGGAAATCACCGAGCAGGACATCACTGTTTCAGCCACAGACACCGCCCATGTGATTGCGCTGGAGATGGCCAAGGCTTGATTTCCGAAAATTCAGAAACTATTTTGTCATACTGGCATGAAAGACACGGCGCAATATGCGTAAAATTTGGTTTATCGGCGCGGTACTCTGCGCGCTCGCCGGTTGCGGCGGAGCTTCCCCGCCGTCCGTCCCGCCGCAAAGCGTCGCCATTCTGTCCGTAACGGCGGAAACGCTGACGGAGGAATTGGTCTGGAGCGGCAATATCGTGCCGGCGGAAACAGCAAAATTATCTTTCAAAATCAGCGGTGTCATCGCGGACGTGTCCGTGCGCGCGGGCGACGCCGTGCAGTCCGGCCAGGTGCTCGCGCGCCTTAACCCGGACGACTGCGAAACCCAGGTTCGCGCCGCCGAAGCGCAATGGCGGGCGGCGACACTGCAAGCGGAAAATATTTTGCCGGCCGGCCTGGCCCAGGCTAAAGCGCAGCTGGATCTGACCTTGGCCAATTACGCCCGCGCGCTGGAGCTTTACGAAGCGGGCGCTATTTCCGCCGTCAGCCTTGAAGAGATTGCCGCGAAAAAAACAGCCGACGAGGCGGTTCACACCCAGGCGCTGGAGGCGCTGGACATCGGGCGCGCCGAAGCGGAACGCGCCAGGGCCGCCTATGATTTCGCCCTGTCCAGCCTCGCGGCCACTGAAATAAAGAGCCCCTGGGACGGCGTCGTCCTACAGGTTATTGCCGCCGCCGGCGAAAGCACGAACGCCGGCTATCCCGTGCTCGTCCTGGGACAAACCGCCGAAATGTGGGTAGAAATCGGCCTGACCGACGAGGAATCCGTCCGCCTCACGCCGGGGCTGGCGGCGGAAGTCTATGTTTACGGGCCGGAAGACACCCGGGCCGGCGTCTTGGAGGAAATCGGCGCCCTGGCCGACAGCCTGACGCGCAATTTCACGGGGCGCGTGCGTCTGCCGGGCACGGACGGCCGCCTGCGAGCCGGCATGATTGCCAGGGTCAGCATCGCCTTGCCGGGATACGAGGGCATACTCGCTCCCGTCTCCAGCGTGCTGCATCTCGCGGACGGCGAAGCCGTTTACATTTATGACGCCGCCGCCGGTACGGCGCTCCGGCGCCCGGTCGAAACCGGCGAAACGCGGGGCGACCGGGTGGAAATCCTCTCCGGGCTGGCCCCCGGCGACAGCCTGATCGTGGAGGGCCAGTTCAAGCTGCGGGACGGAGAAAAGGTGACGCCGCGATGACCGCCTGGTGTGTGCGTCACAAACAAATGGTGGCGCTGTTTGCCGCTTTGCTCCTTTTCGGCGGCGCCGCCTCCTATCTATCCCTGCGGCGGCAGGAAAACCCGGCGGTCACAGCGCCGGTTGTCTTGGTCCAATGCGTTTATCCCGGCGCCGCGCCGGCCGATGTGGAAAAATCCGTCCTGCGCCCGCTGGAAAACGCGCTGGCGGCGCTGCAGGGCGTCAAACATCTGGAAAGCGTGGCTATGCCCAATGCCGGGCTGGTCAGGGTTTATCTGCTGGACATGAGCGACGCGGACATCCGCGAAAAATACAATGAGATCCGGGATTGCGTGAGCCGCGCGGAAGCGGATTTGCCGGCCGAAGCGGAAAAACCCGTGGTGCAAACGGATCTGACTTCCGCTTACGGCCTGGTGCTGGCCCTCAGCTCCGTCGCCGCCCCGCCGTCCGCCCTGCACGAGGCGGCACTCGACATAGAAAGCGCCCTGCGGCGGATTCCCGGCGTCACGGAGGTCAGCTTGACCGGGGAGGCGGAGGAGGAAATCCTCGTCCAAATGGATATGACCAAGATGGAGCAGTATGACCTCGCGCCGCAGACGCTGGCCTCGATCATCGCCGCCGGCAATGCCAGCTTGCCGGGGGGCAATCTTGATTTAGGCGGCTACAGCCTCCCCGTGCGCCTGGACAGCGAATACGAATCCGTCGCCGATTTGCTGGACATCGTCGTGGCCGTCGCCCCGGACACGGGGCTCCCGGTTTATTTGCGCCATGTGGCGACTGTCACGCGGGCGGAGCGCCCGGAAAGCGAACGCGCTCTGGCTGGCAGTGAACCCGCCGTTCTGATCGCGGTTAAATACGCGGAAGACGGCAATATCGTCAGCATCGGCCGCGCGGCACGCGCGGAAACACAGCGGCTGGCTGCCGCCGTCGCCCCGGCCATGACGCTGGCGGTTTTGACGGATCAGGCCGTATTCACGGAAGAGGCCATAAATTTGTTTTTGCAAAATTTTCTCATGGCCGTGCTGCTCGTCGTCCTCGTTGTTTGGCTGGTCATGGGGCTGCGCAGCGCCCTCATCGTCTCTTTTCCGATTGCGCTTGTCGTGGCCGCCGTGCTGGGAACGATGCTTTTTCTGGACATCCCGCTCCATCAGGTCTCCGTGGCCTCCCTCATCATCTCGCTCAGCCTGCTCGTCGCCAACGGCATAGTCGCCAGCGACAACATATACCTTTTTCTGGAAGAGGGCCGGGATCGCTTCACGGCCTGCACGGAAGGAGTGCGGCAGGTGGTGACGCCGATCCTGACTTCGACTCTGACCACCATCGCTTCCTTCCTGCCCTTGGCGCTCATGCAGGGCGTGGCGGGCAAATTCGCTTACAGCCTGCCGATTCTCGTTTCCGTCGCCCTGCTCATGTCATTTTTCACCGCACTCACCGTGACCCCGGCGGGCGCCCACAAATATCTCCGGCTCAAAAAAAGCAACGATCGGCAAAACGCTCGCTATTTTACCGGCTGGCTGAACCGGGCTCTGAATCATCCGGGACGCGTCACGCTGGCTTTTGCCGCGGCCCTCGCCTTCTCGGCCTTAATGATTCCCGGTCTCGGCGTTCAGATCTTCCCGCCGCTGGAACGTGACCAATACGCCCTGGAAATAACGGCGCCTTCCGGCTTCACAACGGAAGCGACGGAAGGCCTGGCGCTCCGCGTCAGCGCGCTTTTGGCCGCGGAACCGTCGGTGCGCGATTTTGCCTGCGTGACCGGCGGCGGCCTGCCAAAATACAATATGACCTTTGTCCCGGCACAGCAGGGCGCGCATAAAGCGGAATTTCTCGTCAACGGCGACCGGAGCGAAGCGGCGGCCGTGGCCGAACGCATCAGCCGCGCGGTGCCGAACGCCATCCCGCGCGTGAAATTCCTGGAGTTCAACATGCCGCAGGTTTACCCCGTGGGCATCCGCGTCTCCGGCGACGACATGGCCGTGCTGCGGCGGGTGGCGGAGGAAGTGGAAGCCTTGGTCGCGCCGCTGGACAGCGTGCAGAGCGCGGAAATCTCCTCCGGGCAACAGTCCTATGAGCTTCGTCAGACCGTGAACGAGGAAAAAGCGGCGCTGGCCGGGATCACGAACTACGAGATCGCCGCCGCGGTGCGCCTGGCGGTAAACGGGGCGGAGGTGTCGCGCCTGAAAGAGGATGATTTGCGCCGCGACCCCATCCCTATCATCCTGCGCGCGGCCGCGGATCAAATGGACAGCCGGGAAGCGCTGGACCGAATTTTTCTCACCTCGCAAGTGACGGGCGCCCATGTGCCGCTGCGCCGGCTGGTGCGGACGGAGACGGCGACGGCGCTCAGCCGGATTACGCGCCACGATTTTGAGCGGACGGTCACGGTCGGCCTTTTTCCGGCGGAAGGGGCCGGCGTCGGCGCGGTGATTGCTTCATGCCGGGACGCGCTCCGGGATTATGCGCTGCCGGAAGGCTACACGCTTTCTTTTGGCGGGGAGAATGAATTTACCAGCGACACCCTCGGTTCGATGGTTATGCCGGCTTTGCTCGCGGTGCTGATTATTTACGTTGTTCTCGCCCTGCAATTCGGCAATCTGGTCAGCCCGCTCATCATCATGGGCACGATCCCGCTTTCTTTCATCGGCATCATCTGCGGCCTGCGCCTGTTCGGTTACCCGATCGGGTTTATGGCCCTCCTGGGGGCGGTCAGCCTGATGGGGGTCGTGGTCAACAACGGCATCGTTCTGCTTTCCCATGTCCAGGCCAAACGGCAGGAGGGCGCTTCTCCGCGCGAGGCGGTGTTCGCGGCGGCCGTCGTGCGCCTGCGCCCCATCGTGATCGGCATGGTGACGACCGTGATTTCGCTTTTGCCGATGATGCTGGCCGGGGGAACGCTATGGGCGCCGCTGGCCACCACGGTGATCATGGGAATGCTGGTTTCCACTTTGTCCACCATGTTTGTGATACCCTGCCTGTACTGTTTGATTTATCAACGTTAAATTAAAGCGAAGCAGTCCTCCGGCGCTGTTCCAAATGCACGAGCAACGCGGCTATGTCCGCCGGCGTCACCCCGCTCACGCGCGCCGCCTGTCCCAAACTGCGCGGGCGCACTTCCGCCAGCCGCTGCCGAGCCTCGTGCGCCAGCCCGCTGATGCGCGCGTATTCCATGTCCTCCGGCAGCGCCCGCCGCTCGGTCTTTTGCATACGGGCAACCGCCAGCTCCTGCCTGCCGATGTATCCCGCGTACTTGACCAGCGTGATCGCCTCGTCCAGTTCTTCCGCCGGCAATTCCCGCATCTCCGGCATAAGGGCGGTGATTGCCTCCGCGGTGATTTCCGGCCGCCGCAGCAATTCTGCCGCGGAGGCTCCGCCGGCCGGCAAGGCTGATCCCGCCTCCGCCAGCACGGCGCCCAGCTTTTCGTCCTTCGGAGAAAACCTCTCCTGCTCCCACCGCGCCAGCAATGCTCCCCGCCGCTCCATTTTGGCGGAAAAAGCGCGCCAGCGCTCCTCCGTCACCAGGCCGATCTCCCGGCCCCGCGGCGTCAGGCGCGCGTCCGCGTTGTCCTGGCGCAAAAGCAGCCGGTATTCCGCCCTGGCCGTCAGCAGGCGGTACGGCTCCAGCAACTCTTTGTTCACCAGGTCGTCCGCCAACACTCCGATATAGCCCTCGTCCCGCCCCGGCACAAAAGGCCCCTCGCCCCTCGCGCGGCGCGCGGCGTTGACGCCGGCCAAAAGACCCTGTGCCGCCGCTTCTTCATACCCGGATGTCCCATTGATCTGCCCGGCGGCAAAAAGGCCGGCGCAGCCTTTCAGACTGAGATCCGGGGCCAGCTGCCGCGGCAAGATATAATCGTACTCGATCGCGTAGCCCGGTTTCAGCAGCACTGCCCGCTCCAGCCCGGCGATACTGTGCACCAATTCCGTCTGAATTTCCTCCGGCAAGCTGGTGGAAATGCCGGCGGCGTAAAGATCGTCGCTCTCATGCCCTTCCGGTTCCAAAAAAACCTGATGCGCCGTCCTTTCGGCAAAACGCACGACCTTATCCTCAATCGAAGGGCAGTAACGCGGCCCGATGCCCTCGACCACTCCCGTGTACAAAGGCGCCCGGCCCAGGTTGGCGCGAATGATTTCGTGCGTGCGCTCATTCGTATAGCCGAGCCAGCACAATTCCTGCCGCGCGGGATCGCCTCCCCAAAACAGGCTGGGCACCGGCAGAAAAGAGAATCCGCGCCGCTCCGCGTCCCCCGGCTGCCGGATCCAGCGGCTAAAATCCACGCTCCGCCGCGCGAGGCGGGGCGGCGTTCCGGTTTTGAAGCGGCTGAGCCGAAACCCCCAGGCGCGCAAATTCTCCGCCAGCCCCAGAGACGTCTGCTCCCCGCTTGGACCGCCGGCGTAAACGGCTTCGCCGACAATGACGCGCCCGCGCAAATAAGTACCGCCGGTCAGTATCACATTGGGGGCCGCGAAGCGGGCGCCCGTGCGCGTGACCACCCCCCGCACCGCGCCGCCGGCGATATCCACGCGTTCCGCCATCCCTTGATACAGGCGCAAATTCGGCTCCGCGAACAAAAGGCGGCGCATCTCCCGGCTGTAAGCCGCCTTATCGGCTTGAACGCGCAAAGCTTGCACCGCCGGCCCTTTGCCGGTGTTCAGCATCCGGGCTTGCAGCGAAGTTCTGTCCGCCACCTGCGCCATCACGCCGCCCAGCGCGTCGATTTCCCGCACGAGATGCCCTTTGGCCGGCCCGCCGACGGAAGGATTGCAGGGCATGGCCGCCACCCGATCCAGGCTCAGGGTCAGCAGCGCCGTGCGGCAGCCGAGACGGGCGGCGGCCAGCGCCGCCTCGCATCCGGCGTGTCCCGCTCCGACCACGACGACGTCGTAATGCCCGGCGTCATATTCGATGGGCTTGTTTATGTTCACGCTTTATTTACCGATGCAGAACTGAGTAAAAATCCGCTCCAGCAGATCATCCTCCACCGCATCCCCCGTTATTTGCGAAATTTCTTCCAGCGCCGCGCGGATGTCTATGGATATGAGGTCCAACGGCGCGGAAGCCTGCATGGCCTCCTCCGCTTTTTCCAGCGCCAGCAAAGTGCGTTCCACGGCGCTCTGCTGGCGCAGACTGGCCAGGCGCGGTTCCCCGCTCGCCGAAATCTCGCCGCCCCACACCCGTTCTTTCAGCTCCTGCGCCAATTCCTCAAAACCACGCCGTTGCTTTACAGAAAATGGTATCACGCACACTCCCGGTTCCGCCAACTCCGGCACCGCCCATTCTTCCAGACCGGGCGGCAAAAGATCCGTTTTATTGACCAGGGCAATCACCTTCCCGGCGTATTCCGCCAGCACCGCGCGTTCCTCGGCTGCCAGCGCCCCGCTCCGCGCGTCGCGCGCGTCCAGGAGCAAAAGCACCGCGTCGGCCATATTCAGCGCTTTCCATGTGCGCTCAATGCCCAGTTTTTCCACCGGATCGTCGCTCGCGCGCAAGCCGGCCGTGTCGATCAAATGCAGCAAAATGCCCCCGGCGACCACGTATTCGTGAATTTCGTCCCGCGTCGTGCCCGGAATATCGGTGACGATGGCCCGTTCCTCCCGGAGCAGCGCGTTAAGCAGGCTGGATTTGCCCACATTGGGTTTGCCGGCGATGACGGTGGCAAGCCCCTCGCGGATCACGCGGCCGGCGCGGCTGCCGGCAAACAGATCCTGCGCGTGTTCCTTGGCGATGATGAGGCGCTGCAGCAATTCCGTCCGCGCCAGCGGGTCTGTTTCTTCCTCCGGGAAATCGATCCCGGCCTCGATGCCGGCCAATATGTCCAGAATTTTCTGGCGTGTCTCGCGCACTTCGGCGGAAATCCCCCCGTTCAGCTGCGCCAGCGCCAGGCCCGCCGCCATTTCCGTCCGCGCCCGGATCAGATCGTTCACCGCCTCGGCCTGAACAAGATCCATTTTGCCATGCAAAAAAGCACGCAAGGTGAATTCACCCGGCTCGGCCAGCACAGCCCCCGCGCGCCGGCAGGCTGTTATGACGCGCTGGGCGACCGGCATGCCGCCGTGGCAGTTGATTTCATACACGTCTTCTCCCGTATACGAAGCGGGAGCCGGCATTTTTCCGACCAGCACCTGATCCGCCTCCAAGTCGCCGTCACGGAACATGCCTAAATGCAGCGTAAACCCTTCTTTTTTCTCCCACCGTTCCGGGTGGAGCGGAGAAAAACAGGCGGCCACAATCCGCGCCGCTTCCTTTCCGCTCAGGCGGACAATATGAATCGCTCCCTCGCCGGCCGGGGTGGCCAGCGCCACGATAGTTTGATCTTCGTCATTCATGGCTGTCCCGGTTATTCAGGCCGCGTGCCGCTGCGCTTCGGCGCGATGACGACGCGGCGGTTCGGTTCGTCCCCTTCGCTGAAAGTAGTCAGCCGCCATTCGTTTTGCAGGGCGGTGTGAATGATGCGTCTCTCATGGGGACTCATGGGTTCCAGCGTCACGCGAATGTTCGTCCGCTTGACTTTATCGGCCAGGCGGCGCGCCAAGCCGGTCAGAGCGTCTTCTCGCCTTTTCCGATAGCCCGCCACATCCAGCAAAACCCGCGAGCGAGCCGCCGTCCGCCTGGAGACGGCCAGATTGGTCAGAAACTGCAGGGCATCCAGCGTGTCGCCCCGCCGCCCGATCAGGATCCCGATGTCCTGCCCGTTTATATTGATGTGTACATTGTCTTCGTGATAAACAATTTCTATTTCCGCCCTGATGTCCATAGCCTCCAGCAGATCAAACAGAAATGTTCGTGCTATTTCCGCCCTTTGCTCGTTCAGGGCTGTTTTTTCTGCCGGAGAAAGCGCTTCTTCCTCCGTTTTCTGGGCCGGCGGCGGATTCATCTCCGTTTCCTCGATCAGGGTCGCGCGCACTTTCGCCTGTTTGTTTCCGAACAGGCCGAACAATCCCTTCCCCGGTTCCTCCAGCACTTCCAGCGTGACTTCATCCTTACTGACACCGCCTAATTCGGCCAGACAGGCGGCAATAGCTTCTTCGATCGTGCGGGCTGATTTTTCCGCTGTTTTCATAAACAATGCGCCCTCTCTTTGCTGACTTTAGGAATTGCTATGATTTGCTTTTCTTCAATTCAACTTTTTTCAGCCGCTCCGCGCCGCTCCTTGCGTCCCTTTTCTTGCTGTTCTTGGCGTTCCTGGCGCTCTTGCCGCTCCCGTTCAGCTTTTTCCTCATCCGCCGCCTGCTTGCGCGCCGCTTCTTTTTGCAGTTTACTTCCAATATAGTAGCTTTGCAAAGCGGACACCGCGTTCGTCGTAAAAAAATACCACCCGAGGCCGGAAGGCAGCGTAAATGTGATGTAAAGCAGGAAAAAAGGCATAACTCTGAGCATGATCTTCTGCATGTTCTCCGCCTGAGCCTGCTGCGGCGTCGGAGGAGCTTTTTTCCCCTTGTCCGTCGGCACCGGCGGCTTATTCATGCTCATCGATATTTTCGTGGAAAAATAGGCCGACAGGCCGACCAAAATCGCCAGAGGCCAATGCGCAAAATCACGCCACCCGTAAATCTCGGTCAGGTGATAGCCAAAAAAAATGGAGCTGGGCCCGTCGCCAAACGGGAAAGTCCGCAGCATGTTATAGAAAATCATGATGACCGGCAATTGCACGATGACGGGCAGACAGCCGGCATAAGGGTTGACGTTTTCTTTGCTGTACAGTTCCATGATCTTCTGGTTGAGCTTTTGTTTGTCGTGGGCGAATTTTTTTTGCAGCTCCTGCATTTTCGGCTGCACTTCCGCCATGCGGCGCATCGACTTCGTTTGTTTCCAGGTCAGCGGATAAATCAGCATCCTGATGATAATCGTGAACATGATGACTGCCCAACCATAAGAATGCAGCCCCACTGCGGACGCCAGGCCAAACAGTATTTCCAGAAACGAGGCCATGCCGTCAGTGATCGCCTGGATCATTCATTTCCTCCATTTAACAAATCAGGCGGGGCGGTCAAAGGGTTACCGCCTTCGGCTCCTGTGGTGTCAGGCGCGGAAAACGCCGGAACCGTCCGCTCGCTTCATGATTCACCCCAGTGAGGTTATCAGATCAAAGCGGATCATACCCGCCGGGATGAAAAGGGTGACATTTGCAAATCCGCGCCAGGGCTTTGCCTGAACCACGCAGAGCGCCGTATTTTTCCACGGCCTGCCGGGCGTATTCGGAGCAAGTCGGATAAAACCGGCAATTTCCTCCCAGATGGGGAGATATAGCCATTTGATAGAAACGAATCAGGCCGCATAACGCTTTCTGGCTGAATTTAATTTCACCGCTCATGCTTTACTCCGGTTTTGCGCCACACATAAAGGACGGACTGCACGGCTTCGCGGAGCGACGCCCTGACAATCGGCTTTCTGGCGATCAGAATCATGTGAAAGCCCTCTTTAACCCGCGGCAAAAGGAGGCGCACCGCTTCCCGCATCAATCGCTTCGCCCTGTTGCGGCATACGGCGTTGCCCGTTTTTTTTGAAGCGATAAACCCGATTTTGGTCGTTTCCTGTTTTACCACATAGGCGGCCATGTATTTTGTCACACAATTTCTGCCCGCGCGAAACACGAATTTGTACTGACCGCCCTTGTTGAGCCGCAATTCTCTTTTCAGCATTGATAAATCAGACCGCGATTCTCTTGCGTCCCTTGGCGCGGCGGCGCCTCAACACCGATCTGCCGTTCGCGCTTTTCATTCTCTGTAAAAAGCCATGTACCTTTTTATGCCGATGAACCTTGGGCTGATAAGTCCTTTTCACGGCGACACCTCCTCTCCCCGCATCACTAAAAAAACAGGCATTGCTATTATACCCCAAACAAAAGCCTAATGTCAAGATTCAGACACCCACTACCCACTACCCACTACCCCCTAC
>JAISQG010000055.1 GCA_031274335.1 Gracilibacteraceae bacterium | reverse complement strand
TAAACACCAGGCGCAGGACGCTGAAAGAAGACAATGTAACCGCTGTTTTGCGCGCCGGCCCCGTCCGGCTGCGCCCGATTCTCATGACGGCGCTGACGACAGTGCTGGGCATGCTGCCGATGGCGCTCGGCCTGGGCGCGGGCTCGGAAATGGCCCAGCCTCTGGCGCTCGTCATCGTCTTCGGGCTCTCTCTTTCCACGCTCGTCACGCTCATCGTCGTGCCGGTGCTGTATCTCAGCCTGGACAATTTCGGCGCCAAATTCCGGAAAAAGGCGTGAGCGTGAAAGAAGATGAACACTGAAAAAAGAGCCAAAATATACGAAGAAAAGAAGCAGCGGATTTTTAACGCGGCGCGGGAGCTTTTTTACAACCTGGGTTTTGCCGAAACGACGATGCAGGAAATCGCCCGCTGCGCCAATCTGGGCAAGGGCACGCTGTACGGCTATTTCGCCAGCAAAGAGGATTTGTTCCGGGAGCTTCTGCACTTTGACGATGCGCGCTATCACGCGCATCTCACAGAAATTTTGCGGGAGGACGTGAACATCCGCGCTAAAATCATCCACTTGGGAGATTTTAATCTGGCCATGCTGGAGCGCCAGTACCGGCTGCTGGACGATATGCGGCGTTACAGCATTTTTCCCGCCGCCTGGAAAAGTCCGGACTGCAGGAAAAAAGAAGAAATAAAGTCTTTGTTGGAAAAAGCGGTGCTACAGGGCATGGAGGAAGGAGAAATCGACGCGTCTCTTCCGGTGGGTGCCGTAGCGGCGGCGTTGTTCGGCACGTTATCCTTTTATTGTTTCTGGCAGGTGATTTTCGAGAAAGAGACTCCGGGCGCCGGCGAATTTGACGCTCTGAACGATATTATTTTCGGCGGGCTGGCACCCAGGGAAACGCCGGGCAAAGTCATTCAAGAATAAGGCGGCTGAGGAAAAATTTGCCCGCGTTTCACCGCGGGCAAAATTTTTTTCGACGAATCAAAAAAAAACTATTGCCAAAAACCCTTTTATAGTTTAGAATGATTCTGTAAAAATAATTTATTTAATAAGGAGGCATTCCAATGTCAAAATGGGTATGTAAGATCTGTGGTTATGTCCACGAAGGACCGGAAGCTCCGGCAACATGTCCGCAGTGCAAAGCCGGTAAAGACCAGTTCAGCAAAGCGCCCGAAGGCGAACTCGCCTGGGCGGATCAGCATGTGGTCGGCGTCGCCAAAGGCATTGATCAGGGCTTGCTGGAAGGACTGCGGGCGCATTTTCTCGGTGAATCAACGGAAGTGGGCATGTATCTCGCCATGAGCCGCGTCGCGGACCGCGAGGGCTATCCCGAAGTAGCGGAAGCCTACAAGCGTATCGCCTGGGAAGAAGCGGAACACGCGGCCAAATTCGGCGAATTGCTTGGCGAAGTGGTGACGGATTCGACGAAAAAGAATTTGCAGCTGCGCGTGGAAGCGGAGCATGGCGCCTGCGCCGGCAAAAAAGAAATGGCGACTCTGGCGAAGCAGCTTGGGCTGGATGCCATTCACGACACAGTGCATGAAATGTGCAAGGATGAAGCGCGGCATGGAGCGGCTTTTCAGGGGCTGCTAAAGAGATATTTCTCCTGAATTCTACGGGCGGGCTCGGTTCTCGCCCATACATACTTCATGCTGCCATAACCCATAACCGAATTTTTTTGTCGCCCGAAAGTGCCCGCTCTTTTCAAACCGACAATTGGTATGTTATAATGAATTCTGACAGTTAATCTTAGGTTTGGGATTGGAGGAGGACGATATGACAAGAAAAAACAATCCGCAGCAGACAATCAGCAAAATTTTGGATGTCTCCGCCGAGCTGTTTATGGAAAAAGGGTATGAACATACGACAATGCAGGACATCGTGAATGGCTTGGGTATGTCCAAAGGAGCCATTTTTCATCACTTCAAGTCCAAAGAGGACGTGATGAACGGCGTGATACAGCGCATGACAGAACTCATTGCAAACCGGGCGACTGCCATTGCGGACGATCCGGCCCTTAGCGTCGCTGAGAAAATGCAGCGCGCGATTCTATCCATGAACATTTCCGAGGGCATAGGCGGTAAAGTGATCACCGAGCTTCACAAGCCGGGCAACGCGCAAATGCATCATACGAGCATCATGAATATCATGCGGATGGTCACGCCGATATTGGCGCGCATTGTGGAGGAGGGGATTCGCGAAGGTATTTACAATACGCCTTTTCCGCTCGAAACGACAGAAATTCTTATTGCCGCAAGCCAGGTTGTTTTTGACAGCGGCATTTCCCGGTGGAATCGGGAGGAACTGACTGCACGGGCGTTGGCCTTCGTCCGCATGATGGAACTGTCGCTCGGCGCGGCGGAAGGCTCCTTCGGCTTTATGCTTGACAACATCTAAGAATCCTAATCAAGCTGCCTGGGAACGCAGCGGCGTATTTTCCATATTTCGCTGGCATATTGCCTGATCGTGTTGTCACTGGAAAAATGACCGGACATTGCTATATTCATGAGCGCCATGCCCTGCCACGTGTTGACGTTGCGGTAAAGCCCGTCTATTTTTTGCTGGGCATCGGCGTAGGCGGCAAAATCTTTTAGGACAAAGAACTCGTCGTTGTATTCCAAGAGCGCGCGGGTGATGGAAGTGAAGGTTTCCGGCGGCACGCCGGGGAACACGTCTCCGTACACCAGCTGGTTGATGACCTGCATGAGGCGGTTGTCACCACGGAAAATCTCACCGGCGTTATAGCCCCCCTGCTGCAGGGCCAGCACTTCATCCACGCCGAGCCCGAACAGCACGAAGTTTTCGTCTCCGACCAGCTGCCGAATTTCGATGTTCGCCCCGTCGTTCGTGCCGAGAGTGACAGCGCCGTTCATCATGAATTTCATATTGCCGGTGCCGGACGCTTCTTTGGAAGCCGTGGAAATCTGCTCGGAAACATCGCTGGCCGGAAAAATAAGCTCCGCCAGCCCGACATTGTAATTTTCTAGGAAAACAACGCGTATTTTGCGGCGCGCGACGCGGTCGTTGTTGACCAGGCTAGCCAGTTCATTGATGTATTTGACCACCGTTTTGGCGAAATAATAACTCGGCGCGGCTTTGCCGGCAAAGATAAAAGTGCGCGGCACAATGTCCAAATCAGGTTCTTCGAGAATGCGGCCGTACAAATAGTGGATATGCAGCGCGTTCAGCAGCTGACGCTTATAGGCGTGAATTCGTTTGACCTGGGCGTCAAAAATCGATTCCGGATCCACGCGCACATGATTGGCTTCTTCGATATAGCGTGCCAAGCGCTCCTTGTTTTCCCGCTTGACGCGCGCCATTTTTTCATAAAGAGCGGAGTCGCCCTGCATTTTCCGCAGAAATTTCAGCTCCGCCGGATCCTGCTGCCAGGCCGGGCCGATGGCGTCCGTGATCAGAGCGGACAGGCCGGGGTTCGCTTTGACCAGCCAGCGCCGGTGCGTGATGCCATTGGTTTTGTTATTGAATTTAGCCGGATAATAATCGTAGAAATCTTTCATGACGACATGCTTCAGCAATTCGGTATGCACCGCCGCCACGCCGTTGACGCTGAAACTGCCGACAACAGCCAGATGCGCCATTTTCACCACATCGTCGGCGATAATCGCCATATCTCGCACACGCCAATCATCGCCCGGATAATGCTCCAACAGTTCGCGGCAGAAGCGGCGGTTGATTTCCTCCACAATCATGTAAATGCGTGGCATCAGCTCGCGAAAAACATCAATCGGCCATTTTTCCAGCGCCTCCGGCATTATGGTGTGGTTCGTGTAAGCCACGATGCGGGTCGTCATGTTCCAGGCTTCATCCCAGCCATAGCCTTCGTCGTCAATCAGGATGCGCATCAGTTCCGGCACCACGAGCGAAGGATGCGTGTCATTGATGTGGATGGCGATCAAATCCGGCAGCAAAGCCAAAT
>JAISQG010000017.1 GCA_031274335.1 Gracilibacteraceae bacterium | reverse complement strand
CTCGTCGTTTTTACTTCCGGCTCAACCGGAAAACCGAAAGGGGTGCTTATACCCCAAAAGGCGGTAGTTTCCAGTGTTGGCGCTGCCTGCGGTTTTTTGGAAGAGAATGACGTCTTTCTTTCACTCCTCCCCTTTGCGTTTGTAGCGATAGTTTTCACTGTTCTTGCCCCTATCGCCCGGGGAGCGACGCTCCACATCGCCGATGACAATCTCCGAAAGGATGTCAAGTCCATAGCGGATTATGTCAAGGAGAAGCGAATTACCGCCGCGCATTTTTCGCCGGCGATGGCGGCAGGCTTTTTGCAAATAGCGGACGGCTGTTTGCGATGCCTCTTTACTGGCTCAGAGCGGGTTCGCAACATTTTCAGCGAAAAAACCAAGTGCTTCTGCTGTTATGGCGCCAGCGAAACCAGCATGTTGGTGGGTTGTTTCCCCATTGACAAACCTTATGACAATACCCCATTAGGATACGCGACGCCCGGCAGCAGGTTTTATCTCATAGATGCTGATGGCCGTCAGGTCCAGGACGGACAAAAAGGCGAAATATGCGTCAGCGGTCAGGTCGGCCTGGGGTATTTGAACCTGCCCGATCTCACGGCGGAACGCTTTACGCCGAATCCGTTTACGACAGACGCTGACCACAGGATATTGTTCCATACCCGCGATATCGGGCGTTTTCTGCCGAATGGGGCATTGGAATATATCGAACGAAAAGACTGGATGCTCAAAGTGCGCGGCTTCCGGGTCGAACCAGGCGAAATTGAGACGGTCATGTTCAAAAGCGCGCCGCTCAGCGGTGCGGTAGTTGTTGGTTTTACTGATAATTCTGGCGAACAAAAACTTTATGCCTGTTATACCGCTTTTGAACCTGTCCCTCCTTCATTGGTCAGGGAACGGATTGCCCTGCACTTGCCTGAATATATGCTGCCCGCGTTTTTGGAACAGGTTGCTTCTTTGCCGCTCAATGCTAATGGGAAAATTGACCGCTCAAAAATAGCCCCGCCGGACATTGCGAAATACCAGGCCGAATATGCGGCGCCGACCAATGAGAGCGAGAGAGCTTTATGCGAAGCGTTTGAGGAAGCGTTGGGTTTGACCAGGGTCGGCATTGACGATGATTTTTTGAAATTGGGCGGCGATTCTCTCGCCGCGCTGAATGTGCAGATGCGTTTGCCTGAGGCCATGCAGATGAGCGCCGCAGCCATAACAACGCTGCGGACGCCGAAAGAAATTGCCGCCAAAGGAACAGTGGATACAATTCCGATTGCCACAGACAGAAAAGAATGGCCTGTAACGTATCCTGAAGGAGTATTCCTTCAAGAACAAAAAAACAATCCAACGACTTCTTTTTTAAATCTCAACACGGCTGTTTCCTTATCAGGGCCGCTGGACATCGATAAATTGGAGAAGTCGCTTCGGGTCTTGCTGCAAAAGCATCGCGTTCTCCGTTCCGTTTATCGTCAGGATTCATCCGGTCAATTTATCCGAAAACTTGCGGAAATTCCTGAATGTATCCTGCAACGAGTTTTGTGCCCGGAGGGTAAAATCATAGGAGAAATCAATGCCAGAAATCTGCCTTTTGATATTGGCGGGGCGTGTCCGCTGTATCGCTTTAGCTTGTTTGAAATTGATCCCGAAAACCATGTGTTGCATTTGTGTGTTTTCCACTCACTCCTCGATGGACCGGGAATTCAGATTTTCTTTGAAGAACTTGCCGCGCTCTATTCCGGCAAGATAACCGGACTCGAACAAATGACTACGGACTTTTTGGATTTTTTGGATTATGCAGTCTGGCGGGATTCCAACCCTAAAGCCGCTCTCGATAATAAATTTTATCGCCTGATGCTCGCCGGCGCTTTAGAAAATAATATACCGATGAAGGTTCCTTCCCCACCGCCGACCGCGAAATGTGACGGAATATTTCAGCGAACCTTAGATTTAGACATTGTGGAAAAAGCCGCAAAAAAGTACACTGTCTCGATTTTCACGCTTTTTGTGGGCGCTTTGGGTTTGACGCTCGGCAAGTATTCTAAAAGCAATGACGTTGTCATGCGCATACTCATGAATCCGCGGTTTGCTTATGCCGCTTTGCATAACACGCTGGGGATGCTGGCTGATCAATTACCGATTCGTTTAAAATGGGATAAAACGCAAACGCTGCCTGATTTCATTAAAAGGACGGATGAAATGCTGCGCGAAATCCAGCAGCATCAGGCTTGCTCCGGGCGGGAATGGATCAAAGAATATGCCAAGAGATCTCATTACGATTGGGTCGTCAATTATAATCGGGAAATAGCGCCGCCGTCCTTTCATGGGCTGCAAGCAGAGTTATTCCCCGCTCCTATCAGGCTTGTCGATTGGCCCAGTTTATCCTACGTATTGCCGATATTTCAGCAAACAAAACAGAACATCAACATAACCGTTTTTTATCCGCCGCAATTATTCGAGGCAAGCACACTCAGCGGAATAATGGAATGTTTTGCCAGCCTGTTGCAAAAAATGGGGCAGGATACAGAGGGAAATTTAGAAACCACGCTTGCTGGCGTTATGTGAGCGAGTTCGGGAAGAGGCGGGCAATTATCCTATATCCCGCCGGATATGACTTCCGGGAAATGAGATTCAAGAGAGGGAGTGAAAATAAAAATGAGAAAGAGGATTTTAACGCTTTTTGCGTTTTTGGCGTGGGCTGCGTGTTTTGCCTTACTACCCGCGTCGGCGTTCGCGGCGGGGATAGGGACGGGCGCGGAGATCACGGCTAGCAATGCCGCCTACTTCGGGCGTTACCCGCAAACTTTGGCCGGAACGTCCCCTCCGGGAGGCGTTAGCGGTGTGGACTATATCCAAGCAGCAGACAACAGCAGCGCGGGAGGCGGCGCTCAGAAATATTATTCGCGAGACCCGATCCAGTGGCGCGTGCTTCAAAACAGCGGCGGCAAATTGTTCCTGCTGTCGGAGAAAAATCTCGATGCGCGCCCATACAACAATGCCTTTGCGAAGGTTACGTGGGAGACCTGCACGATACGGGCATGGCTGAACAATGAGAGCGGCTTCCTTGGTTCGGCGTTCAGAGCGGAAGAGCGGGGCGCTATAGCGGATACGACCGTGAGCAACCCGGACAATCCCGACTTTGGCACGCCTGGCGGCAACGCGACCACCGACAGGATATTTTTCCTGTCGATACAGGAAGCGACGAATGGAACGTATTTCGCGGACGCCGCCGCCAGAATAGCCGTCAATACGGCCTACGCCGCCACAAGAAATGTCGTTATGCGCGCAGCGGATTACTGGTGGCTGCGGTCGCCCGGCATACGCGCCAACGAGGGTTACGTGGCGGCGCAGGTCACGTGGTACGGCAACATTTATTCACGCGGGAATCCCATGAGTTTAAATGACGTCACATCCCGTCCCGCTTTCTTTTTAGATCTGTCGTCTGTCCTCTTCACATCCGACGCGAGCGGAGCGAACGGCAAATCTTCGGTTTCTGTAGGCAATCTCGCCGTTGCGACAGCACCGACAGGCGATGTAAAACTCACGATCGAGGATAGCTCCCAAACGCTGACCGTCGGCACATCCGCCCGTCAGCAGGACGTACCGACTCTTTCATTTCCCTACTCGAACGCGACGACGGGAGCGGGTCAGTACATTTCCTGCGTGCTGACAGACAATAACGACAATGACAGGCTGAAATATTACGGCAGGCTGACGGCCAGCGCGACAAGCGCGAGCGCAAACGGAAACCTTTCCATACCGCTGGCCGGCGTCGCGGATGGCGCGTACACGCTGAAAATTTTTTCCGAGAAGGCCAATGGCGATAACCTCACCGACTTTTGCAGCGCGCCCGTTGCTATGACTCTGACGGTGAGCGGCGGCAGGGGCGCGGTGAAGATTTTTGGCGGGACGCCGGACGACGGCGCGCCGACGGAGAGCGGCGGCGGCTGCGACGCGGGCGCGGGAATTTTTGCCCCGGCGGGCACGGCTGTTCTGCTGGCCGGAATTATCGCCACGCGGAGGACGAGGAAACGGAAGGAGAAGTACTTCGCGAACGTGGCGAGTTCGAAAAGAGACGGGCAATTATCCTATATTTCGGCGGATACGGCTTCTATAGAAATGAGATTCAAGAGAGGGAGCGAAATAAAATGAGAAAGAGGATTTTAACGCCTTTTGCACTTTTTGCGTTTTTGGCGCTGGCCGCGCCTCTTGCCTTACTGCCCGCGTCGGCGTTCGCGGC
>JAISQG010000010.1 GCA_031274335.1 Gracilibacteraceae bacterium | reverse complement strand
CAATCAATCCATCGGCCACAGTGTCCGCGTTGCGGACCACGGTGCCGGAAATGCGCAAAACCGCCTGGTCAGCCACCAGCAATTCCGCCGGCCAGTCAAAGGTTTTTTCCGGATTGACGGCAGCCGTCCCGGAACTCAGGGCCCAAGCCCCCCGCGTCAAAACGGTCTTCGCGCCATATTGAAGCTGGACAACCGGTTCCCGGCCGCCGATGATTTCCATACCGTTTTCGGCGTATTTGCCGCCGCTGTCTATCGCCGCGGCAATATCGGCATCGCCCCAGAAATCAAGCGGATCCGCGTTAAGATTGTCGATAAGCCCGCCATCCCGGATCGCGAGGACAGCGTGGCCTTTGATCGAACCCTCCGCCTCCAGCGTGCCTCTGATTTCCACCCGGAACCCTTCGGCAAAAACCTCCAGCGAAGTCCCCGCTTCCAGGGTCAGGCGACCGTTCACCGTCAACCCGCCTCTGCTGCCGGACAGGGCGCTGCCGACCGTGAGGTCGCTCTCAATGGTCAAATGCCCTTTTTCTTTGATCAGCAACGGAGCATCCAAGGTCAGAGGCTGGGTCATCCTCGCCTCGCCAGTGATAAAGAACTCGTCCTGGGTATAGCTGACGCCGTCATAGCCCAGTGCCGGGAAATAGTGGCTGTACGGTCCGGCGGTGATGGCCCGCCAGTTCGAGCCGTCATGGAAATACATGGTGTTCGGGGCTAGGTTTCCATAGTTTCCCACATTGGAGCCGTCTCCCAACTTTAGATTCGCGCCGCCGTTGCCGCTCAAAGCCCCGGTCGCCAAAGAGATATCGCAGTTATCCTCCATGACCAGCGTGCTATCCGCGCCGACAGTCAGGCCGATTCCGGCGGGAAGGCTGAGGCTTTTGGCAAGGCGGGCGGTGCCGCCGATGGTTATTCCGTCGCGGCGCAAGGTTATCACGCCGCCGGGAGAGGAGACCAAATAGCCGCCGCTGCCCGTAAGCTGCTCATTCCCGTGATAGGCCTCGGCTTTGTCCGACACGGCCACGGAGCCGGCGGCCCGGCCCTCCCAAGGCCAGACGGAGGAATGGTTTTCAATCCGGCTTCCTACGGAGATCTCGCCGTTGACCGCGCCCGAGACACCGGAGGTGATATAAATGGTTTCGCCGCTTAAACGTCCGCTCGCGTCCACATGCAGGGCCGCGTTTCCCAGCGCGTCGATACGGGTGGTTTGCGCCGTTCCTCCGATTCTGGCCGTGCCATGCAAGGTGATGGTGCCGGCGGTCAGGGAACCGTCGACGGTCAGGGCGGCGGAAGGCGAAACCGCCAAAGCTACGGTCGTCAACATGCGGCCGGGCGGCACGATCAAAGCGCCGCCGTTCGTTATTTCCAGATCCGCCGGCGAAATATCACATTCGGCACGCAGCGTGACCGTTTCGGCATCAATGACAATTTTCGTGATGTCACCGCCGGTGACAGCATAATTCAGGCCGGCACTCGCGCCGAAAGCCTCCACAATGCCGGCGGCTTCCGTGGAAAGGGCCACCCAGCTTCCGGCGCTAAACAAATACACCGTTTTCGCTCCGCTGCCGTTGCTCAAAGCGGGATTGACGACGGCCGCGCCATTCTCCAGGATAATTCTGGCGTTTTTCTCCGGGGCGATGGTGCCGGTCAGGGTTTGGCCGCCGGCAACGGTCAAAATGCCCGCGCTCTTTATTTTAAGTGTTATCTGGTCCGGAATAGTCAGATTTTTCTCCGCCTCCGCCGCGCCGTCAATCGTCAGGTCGTTGCGCCTGATGATCAATTCCCCGTCCGTGAGGCACAAAGCGGCGCTGATGCCCCGCGCCCCGTCCGACCAGGCCGCGTCCGGCTCGATGACTATGGCCGCGCCGGGATTGGCCGAAGGAGTGTTTTCCGGCCAAGCCCAGCCGTAAATCCCGCCGGACTGATTAAATCCGCCGTCGGAAAACGCGCCGCCGGAGCGCACGGTCAACAGGCCCTCCAGATCGCCGCCTGTCCCGGCGGCGACGTTCAGCGCACCGCCTTTTTCAACTGTGACCTCGCCGCCCGCCGCGATATCCAGAACCGAGCCGGGTTGCGTGTTCACAGCGCCTTTCGCCGCGATCCGGCCGGTTCCGTTCACCCGGAGCGCGCCGCCGCTCAAAATATTCGTGCCGCCCAGAGAAGCGGCGCCACTGACGTTGAGGTTGCCGGCCACGGTGGTTTCGCCTTCCGCGGTCAGCACGCCGCTCACCGTAAGCGCGCCGCCGACCGACAGAGCCGTTTTCGCGTTTAATTCCCCGGCAACCGTGACCTGCCCGTCAGCCCGGAAATCCCGCCAAGCGTTAACCGAGACGCCCTGGCCGAAATCCGCAGCGCCGGCGGCATTGACCGGGCCGGTAAAATTCACCGTGACAGGCGAGGTCCGGGGGCGCAAGCTGAAGCCGTCGCTCAATTCCTGCGGCCCGTCCACCGTGACGATGGTTTTGCCCTTGTCTATTTCGGCCTGGATGTCTTCGGGGGCTGTAACCACCGCCGCGTAATCCGGCACGTATCTTTCTCTGACGGTTTCCTGCTGATCCAGCGGAGCGTCGGCGGCCGGCCTGATTTCCAGCCAATGGGTCGCCGGGATCGATGAACGCAGAGCCAGATGATGCGCTTTGCCGCTTGCGTCGGAAGTCAGATCATAGCCGATCTCCTCTTTCGCGAGGGCATCGGACAAATAGGTTTCGGCCACCAGGCCGTCCGTCAAATCGCTTACTGCTTTGCTCGTCCAGACAGTCGCCGTGTCCGGGCCCGTGATCATCAGTCTGTTCAAGGCGGGCGCGCCGTTCGCGTTCGTTTTCCCGCCCCCGCCGCTTCCTCCGCCGCCGCCGGTCAGGACGACCGGGGGAACGGCCAAAGCGGTGATCACCTGCTGCAGAATGGCGTCAGAGGTCACGGTTTCGCCTCCCAGGGCGATCACGCTTTTTATCTCGTAATTCGAGGAAAGCATGCTCGAAATGAACTGCCGCATATCAGGCGCCAGCGCCCTGTTGTCAGTCAGGATGAGCGGCGAGCCGGCAATGTATGAAGACGCGGCCAGCGCGTCCACCAGATGATCGTTCGCCCCGTTTGCGACGTAAATGCCGCGCATGTATTTCCAATAAGTCATAAAATAAGTAATAATTACCGAATTGGTGCCATAGCGATCCACTCCGCCCAGCCGAATCGAGTTGGGCAGCCTTTCGCGCAGCGTTTCGCTTATAACGCCGCTGCCGCCGATCACATAAGTATTGTTTATATTATGCGCGGCGATAAAGTTTTGTGCCGAAGCAGGCAAGGCATCGCGGCCGGTGAGCAGGATCGGCCAGCCGGAAGCGGCGGCTATGGAAGCGACGGACAAGGCGTCGGCATTGCTGTAAGCCGTGGTCACGACCACCGTCGTCACTTCGGCGCGTTTGGCGATTTCCGCCGCTATGTTCGCCGCCGTGGCAAATCTGTCCGCGCCGCCCAGGGGAACAACCTCGATTCCCATCGCCCGCACGGCGTCCAGCACGGGCTGGCGGATTACGCCTGCGCCGCTGGAAACATACACCGTCTCCACATCCAGGCGCTTCAATTCCGCGGCCGTGGCCGGTGTGAGCGCAGTGCCTTGCGTGAGCAGGATGGGGGCGTTCAGCAATTTGGCCAAAGGCGCCACCGTCAGCGCGTCCACCAGGCTGGCGTCCGCTCCCGAAGCCAGCACGGCGTTGCGCGCGCTTGGCCAGCCGGCCTGTGAAATGCTGACCGCCGTCAGGTACCGGTCGCCGCCGGACAGTCGATTCGGCGCCGCTTCCGCCGCCATAAGCTGGAGCGGCAGCAAAACCGCCAAAACGACGATAATGCCCCACAGGGTCGCAGTTTTTTTCAATTTGAGCATTTTTCCCTCCTAAATTTAATCACGCGGCAGCGTTCTCGCTCCATTGCGCGTTTTTCGTGCTTCCGGGTAATCGTCTCCAGATGAGGCTGCATGGCTTAAGGCCGTTCTCAGCGCAAATTGAATATTGTCAGCGTTTTGAGCTTGTCATGCTCGCGCGCCAAAATGTCCTGGATGGAAAGGCCGAGGGTGTTGCAGAGAGCCGCCAGGTAAAAAACCTGTTTGCCCAATTCAGTCTCGATCACTTCGCGGCAGTTCGGGCAGAGAGCGCCGGACAAATGGTGATCCAGCAATTGCCTCAAGTCGGATAAGGTGGCTTCCTCCGGAATCTCCGGCCGAACAGCATGAATTTCCAGACACCCGCATTTGGTCACGGCCTTGGTCACCGCCCGGTTCACCTTGGCCGAAGCCTCCTGCCCCTTGGAAAGGATGTCCATGATGCTCTGGTGCTGAACAAGCATATCCCCCACAGTTTTTTGAAAATCTGAGGGCGTCAATCCCATAGCGTTCCCCCCTTGCTGTTTTTTTCTATTA
>JAISQG010000255.1 GCA_031274335.1 Gracilibacteraceae bacterium | reverse complement strand
CGCCGTCGGCGATAGCGCGGCTGATGCGCGTCAGTTCTTGGTAGACGACACGGCCGGCCCCGATATTCAGGTGCCCGACCTCGGAATTGCCCATTTGGCCCGCGGGCAGACCGACGGCGTCGCCCGAAGCCCGGAGCAGGGTGCGGGGATAAATTTGCCCGAGCCTGTCCCATTCCGGCATGCGCGCGGCACGGACAGCGTTGCCCTCCGCGCGCTCCGTCCAGCCGAAGCCGTCTAAAATCATCAGCACAAGGGGCTTCATGGTCATACCCGCGCCAGACGGACGATTTCAGCGAATTCCGCCGCGCCGAGGCTCGCGCCTCCGACGAGAGCGCCGTCTATGTCGCCGGTTTTCAGCAGTTCGGCGATATTGCCGCTTTTGACGCTGCCGCCGTATAGGATGCGGATATCTCCGGCCGCCGGGCCGGCAAACCCGGCGATGGTCGCGCGGATGGCCGCGCAGATTTCCTGGGCGTCGGCGGCTGTCGCGGTGCGGCCCGTGCCAATGGCCCAGATCGGCTCATAAGCCACGGTGACGCGGCGCAAATCATCCGGCGCGAGCCCGGCCAAGCCTTTTTCCGTTTGGGCGCGCACATGTGTCGCCGCTCGGCCCGCTTCGCGCACGGCCAGCGTTTCCCCGACGCAGACAATGGGGAGCAGCCCTGTTTCCAGCGCGAGGCGCGTTTTGCGCGCGACGTCCCCGTCCGTTTCCCCGAGGAGTTCCCGCCGCTCGGAATGGCCGATGATCACCCAGGAGCAGCCGACGTCAAGCAGCATGGCCGGCGAAATTTCACCCGTGAAGGCGCCCTGCCGCTCATAGAACATGTTTTGAGCGCCCAAGCGGATATTTGTGCCGCGGAACTCGTCCCGCAACGCGGCCAGGCAGGTAAAAGGGGCGCAAACAGCGATATCGACGTGGACGGCTTCCTGTGCCAAAGGCTTGAACTCGCGGGCGAAGGCCAGGGCCTCGTTCATGAGCTTGTTCATTTTCCAGTTGCCCGCGATAAGCGGGGTGCGTGTTTTCATGGTCAGTCCCCCTGTTTCAGCGCTGTGACGCCGGGCAAAGCCTTGCCTTCCAGAAATTCGAGCGACGCGCCGCCGCCCGTCGAAACATGCGTCATTTTGTCCGCCAAGCCGGCTTTTTCCACCGCCGCCCCGGAATCGCCGCCGCCGACAATGGTCACGCCGGTACAATCGGCAAGTGCCGCGGCAATCGCGTTCGTGCCGGCGGCAAAGGCTTCGATTTCAAAAACGCCCATCGGCCCGTTCCACAGAACGGTGCGCGCCTCGCGCACGACGGCGGAGAACAGTTTGGCTGTCTCCGGCCCTATGTCGAGCGCCATTTCGTCCGGGGCGATTTCTGCGGCAGAGGTGAAGCGGCGCGGTGAAGCGGCGCTTATTTCTTTCGCAGCCACAACGTCAACGGGCAGAAGGATGCGCACATTTTTCTCCGCGCCTTGCTTCAGCACGGCGGAAGCGAATTCGAGTCTTTCTTCGTCCAGGAGGGATTTGCCGACGTCATATCCCTGCGCCTTGAGGAAAGTGTAGGCCATGCCGCCGCCGATGATGAGCGTGTCCACCTTGGTCAACAGATTTTCCACCACGCCGATCTTGTCCTTGACCTTCGCTCCGCCGATGACGGCGACGAACGGGCGTTCCGGGGCGCTCAGGGCGTTGCCGAGGAAATTCAGTTCTTTTTCCATGAGGAAACCGGCGCAGGCCGGCAGATACGCGGCAATGCCCGCTGTAGAGGCGTGGGCGCGGTGAGCGCTGCCAAAAGCGTCATTGACGTAAAGGTCGGCGAGTGAGGCGAGTTCTTTGGCAAAAGCGTCGTCGTTTTTTTCCTCCTCGGCGTGAAAGCGGAGGTTTTCCAGTAGCAGCACGTCGCCGGGCAGCATTTTGTCAACGAGAGCGGCTGTTTCCGCGCCGACGCAATCCGGCGCCATGATAACCGGGGTGCCGATGAGCCGTCCGAGAGCCGCCGCCGCCGGAGCGAGCGATAATTTGGCCTCAAATCCCTCTTTGGGGCGGCCGAGATGGGAGGCGAGAATGACTTTCGCCCCTTTCTCCCTGAGATAACGGATGGTGGGCAGCGCCGCCCTGATCCGCGTTTCATCTGTGATGCGCAGGGATTCATCCATCGGCACGTTGAAATCCACGCGGACAAAAACCCGTTTGCCTCGTACATCAGCCTGCGTCATATTTGCAGCCATTTTGTCCTCCATTTCTATATTTTAGTAAAACATGCGGAGCCATCCGCGGCTCTTTGAGCATTGCCCCCGCGAAAAACCGTGTGTGTCCCGCCCGTCAGAAACTGTCCAGAAATAACTTGTGCAGATTGTGCCGGACTTTTGCGGGTCACCCGATTCCTCAAGTATATCATATCGCGAAGGCTTTGTGCATAATTTCGGATAAAAATTCCCTCGGAACCAACCAGCCTTGCGCCGGAGCAGGTTTTGTGCTATAATACAGCAATAGTCACGCGATGACGTTCCGCGCCAAACCCGGGCGGAACGATTTTATTACTAAAAATTTGTATTAATGCTAAATTGAGGAA
Organism: Gracilibacteraceae bacterium; assembly: GCA_031274335.1. Taxonomy (GTDB): domain Bacteria; phylum Bacillota; class Desulfitobacteriia; order Desulfitobacteriales; family Syntrophobotulaceae; genus JAIRRL01. The sequence continues at coordinate 2,731 of JAISQG010000255.1, read as the reverse complement.
AAAGATTTGAGTGACATATCTTCCGCGCAAAGCGAATTCAGCACGGGAAGCATAGGCAAGCTGCTGTGGAAATACTCGCTGCCGGCGATTGTGGGCATGATGGTGAGCAGCGCCTACAACATCATATCGCGGATTTTCGTCGGGCAGAAAGAGGGCATGGACGCTCTTTCCGGCGTGGCCGTAGCTTTCCCCGTCAATATTATCATGATCGCCTTCAGCATGCTTATCACCATCGGAGCGACCGCTCTGATATCGCTGCGCTTAGGCGAAAAAAAGATTGAGGAAGCGGATAAAATCATCGGCACGGCGTTCGTGGCACTGATGATCATCTCGCTGACGCTCATATTGTTTCTGGCTTTGTTTTTGGAGCCCGTGCTGCGCCTCTTGGGCGCGACGGACAATATCATGCCCTTCGCGAAAGAGTTCATGCTTTTTTCTCTGCCCGGCATCCCGTTCATCGGGCTCGGCTATGGCGTGAATAATTTCATCCGGGCGGAAGGACATCCGCGCACGGCCATGCTGACGCAGATTATGGGCGCGGTGGTCAGCGTCGGCCTCACCGCCCTGCTGGTTTACGTTCTGGATTTCGGCGTGAGAGGAGCGGCCTTGGCTGCGGTTTGCGCCCAGGCTGCCACCGCGGTTTGGGTTCTGCACTATCTGATTTTCCCGCGAGCTTCTTCCGTCCTCCGGCTGCGCCGGAAAAACATTCTCATTGACATCCGCATCCTGCGCGGCATTTTAGGCGTCGGCGTCGCTCCTTTTTCGGCGCAGGCCGCCACTTCGCTCGTCCTCATTATATTTAACAACCGCTTGGAAATGTACGGCGGCGATCCGGCTATCGCGGCCTATGCCGCGATCAACGGTATCGTAATGGTTTTTATCATGCCGGTAATGGGCGTGGCGCAGGGTGTGCAGCCCATCGTCGGCTTCAATTACGGCGCCCGCAATTTTGAGCGGGTGAAAAAAGCCGTGTATGGCGGAATGATCATCGCTTCCGCGATGACAGCGGCCGGATTTGTTTTCGCAGAAACCCTGCCCCATGTCCTCGTACGCCTGTTTGGCGGGGACGAGGGGTTCACGGATATGGGCGTTTACGGCTTGCGTGTGTTTCTGGCCTTGTATATGATCGTCGGCGCGCAAATCATCGGGAGCCAATATTTTCAGGCCACCGGCCGCGGAGCAATTTCCCTGGTTCTCACTCTGACGCGGCAATGCATTTTCCTCATCCCGGCTCTGTTTGTCCTGCCGCGCTTTTTCGGGCTGCTGGGTATCTGGCTCGCCATGCCGGTGGCTGACGTTCTGGCCGGTGCCGTGACGATGGGTTTATTCACGTCGGACATGAAGCGGCTCACCCGCGAACAGAAAGCCGACCAAGACAAACAGCTGGGAATGCGAATTTAATCAGCCTCTCGCCGAATCGCTTTGCCCGCGCCCTTGAAAAACTGTTGTGCTTTTTCGCGGTGTGGTTTATAATTGAAACGATATTCATACGCAAGGAGGTTCCCTTATGGCTGACAATCTGGTGGTCTACGTTATCTCGGACGCCCTCGGCGAAACGGCGGAGCTGGTCTATAAGGCCGCCGCAGCACAATTTGACCTCTCGCGTTCAGAATTTCGCCGCAGATCATACGTCCAGAGTGAAGCCCATATCGACGAGATTATCGCCGAAGCCGCAGCGGTGGGCGCTATTCTCGTTTACACGATGGTCGTGAACCCGCTCCGCGTATATCTTGATCAAAAGGCGCGGGAAAAAAATCTTGTGGCCATCGATATCCTTAGTCCCCTGATCAGCGCTCTGAGCAATAGGCTCGGCGTCGCGCCTCAAAGCGTACCGAACATCACGCATCGCGTGGACGAGCAGTATTTCCGCAAAATCGAAGCCGTGGAATTCGCTGTTAAATACGACGACGGCAAAGACCCGCGCGGCGCGCTTTACGCGGATGTCGTGCTCATTGGCGTGTCGCGCACCTCGAAAACGCCGCTCAGCATGTATCTGGCGCATAAAGGGGTCAAAACGGCCAATATTCCGCTCGTGCCGGAGGTGGCTCCGCCGCGGGAGCTTTTTCTCGCCTCGCCGCAAAATGTTTTCGGGCTCATCCTCAGCCCGGAAAAACTCAACTCCATCCGCAGCGAACGTCTGAAATCCATGGGCATGGATTTGTCATCCAATTATGCCAAATATAACCGAATAGTGGAAGAATTAGAATTTGCGGAAAATATCATGAAACGCATCGGCTGCATGGTGATCGACACGACGAGCAAGGCGGTGGAAGAAACAGCCGGCATCATTTTGCAGAAGGTGTATAACCGGCAGGAGAGCAGAAACGGCTGAACAAACCTTGCATCAGGCGGTCAATGACAGTGGAAAGGAATGGAGTTATGGCGAAAAAATACGTTTATTTATTCCGCGAAGGCGACAGGGGGATGCGCAACCTGCTCGGCGGCAAGGGGGCTAACCTGGCTGAAATGACGAACATCGGGCTGAATGTGCCTTTTGGCTTTACGTTGACGACCGAAGTCTGTCGTGAATATTACGAAGGCGGAGAGACTTTTCCGCCGGGGCTGTGGGAGCAGGTGGCGCCGGCGGTGGCCGATGTGGAGAAAGCCCAGCAGTCCATTCTGAGAGCGGACAAGAAACTCGAAGCTGAGGGCAAGATAGTTATCGGCAAGGGAGACGGAGGGGATCAGTTTGTCTGACAGGCTGCTATTCGCCGGGCGCCGGCTGGCGGAA
>JAISQG010000223.1 GCA_031274335.1 Gracilibacteraceae bacterium | reverse complement strand
GGACATGTCCAAAATCGAGGCCAACAAACTTGAGCTTTCCAGCGAAGAATTTGATTTTGAGCGGATGCTGCAAAAAGTCGTAAATGTCATAAATTTCCGTGTTGAGGAAAAACACCAGTTTTTTTCCGTGCATATCGACAAAAACATCCCCCGCTATATGATCGGCGACGATCAGCGCCTAGCCCAAGTGATAGCCAATCTGCTGTCCAACTCCGTTAAATTCACCCCGGAGCAGGGCTCCATCCGCCTGGACGCCGCTCTGACCGAGGAGGACAGCGATTCGTGCGTGATAAGGGTCGAGGTAAAGGACACCGGCATCGGCATCAGCGAGGAACAGCATGCCCGCCTGTTTAACTCCTTTGAGCAGGCGGAAACCAGCACCTCACGCAAATTCGGCGGCACGGGCCTCGGTCTCGCCATTTCCAAGCGCATCGTCGAATTGATGGGCGGGAAAATATGGGCGGAATCAGCTTTGGGGCAGGGTGCCTGCTTTGCCTTTTACGTCCGCCTGCGGCGCGGGCAGAAAAAAACACAAAGCCTCCTGCTGCCCGGCGTGAACTGGCAGAACGTGCGCGTGCTGGCTGTGGACGACGACGCCGACACGCGGGATTATTTCAGCGAAATCGCGCGCCGGATGGGCATCATCTGCGATACGGCGGCCGGCGGCGAGGAAGCGCTGGAGCAGGTGAGGCAAAACGGCGCCTACGACCTTTATTTTGTGGACTGGCGGATGCCCGGCATGAACGGCATTGACTTCACGTTGCGGTTGCGGGAAATTTTCGGCGCGGATAACTCCGTCGTCACCCTGATTTCCTCTACCGAATGGAACATCATCGAAGCCGACGCCAAAAGAGCCGGCATCAACCGCTTTTTGTCCAAGCCGCTCTTCCCCTCAGAAATCGCCGACTGCATCAACGAATGCATCGGCAAGGACAACATTGTGACATCCGCAACGATAGAAGCGGCCGAGGAGGACAGCTTCGCCGGCTATCATGTTTTGCTGGCCGAAGATGTGGAGATCAACCGGGAAATTGTCATGGCCCTGCTGGAGCCGACCGAGCTCCGGATAAGCTGCGCGGAAAACGGCGCGGAAGCCGTGGCCATGTTCAGCGCCGCGCCGGAGGATTACGACATGATTTTCATGGATGTGCAAATGCCGGAGATGGACGGCTACGAGGCTACGCGGCGGATTCGCGCCTTGGACGTTCCGCGCGCGACTTCTGTCCCCATTATCGCCATGACCGCCAACGTGTTCCGTGAGGACATCGAAAAATGCCTGGCCTCCGGCATGAACGGCCATGTGGGCAAGCCTTTGGATTTCGACGATGTGCTGGCCCGTTTGCGCGAAAATCTGCTCTCGCGTCCCGCGACTTCCGAAGAATAAATAAACTGAAGAAAGGAGTCCGCATGGAAGAAGCACGGAAAAAGCAAAAAATTTTGGCCTCCATGTCCCTGAAAATCCCGGACAAATACCGACAGCGCTTTGAGGCCGAACTGCTGGAAACGAACACCAGCCGCATGCTGGGGTTCGCCATTTACATCGTAGCCCTTCAAATCGTCCTGCAAGTGACAAATATTTTGTACCCGCAGGGACAGGGAGAGGGCATGTCCGTTCCGCTGGACTATTACATCATTCTCTCCCTTCTGACCCTTCTGGCCGGTATTGTTTACTGGGTGCTGCTCGCTTTGTCCAAGCGTGGCAAAATCAAAAGCCGCGGCGTCCGGGTTTTTCTGGTCCACAGCCTGCTATATATTTACTTCGCCATCCAGATGACATTCTGCGCCTTCAACATTCTCTCCCATCAGGGCGTGAACGGCCAGATAATCCTCATCCTCCTGTTCGGCATGGTGCCGATCCTGCGTCCGCGGCAAAGCGTGATCAGCATCCTAGCCTCGTTTTTCTTCACATTTTTTCTCATGCTGGGCACGCAGGGCATCGTTGACGGGATGGGGCGCTCCGCCTGGGAAAAATTTTTCCTCACCGACATGCGCGCTTATTTTTTCATCATCAACGGCCTCACCATCTTGATATCAGCATTCATCTATCGTCTGTATGTTTCCAATTTTCTAAAAAGCGTTCAGCTGGAGGACACCAACGCCAATCTGGAACAGCTCGTCCAGGAGCGCACGAAGGAGCTGGAAGTAAAAACCCAGGCCGCGGAGACTGCCTCGCAGGCCAAAAGCCGCTTTCTGAGCAGCGTGAGCCACGAAATCAGGACGCCGCTTAACGCCATCATCGGCATGAGCCAGATCGCCCGCAAAGCGGATACCAAGGAAAAATCTGACGCCGCTGTTACGGAAATTTCCGCTGCTTCCAGCCATTTGCTGGACATCCTGAACGATATACTCGACATGTCGAATCTCGAAGCGGGCAAAGTGCGGCTCAAGCACGAGAGTTTTCGCCTGAACAAAATCCTGGGCGAAATCGTGAGCATCATCGGCGAGCGCTGCGCGGCCAAGGGCTTGGCTTTCAGCCATAATACCGGTGCGCTGCCCGCCCTCTCCGTCTCCGGCGACAGATTCCGCCTGCGGCAGATTTTGCTCAATCTGCTGGGCAACGCCGTGAAATTCACGCCGGAGGACGGGCGGGTCGAATTGAGCGTGCTGATCGAAAGCGAGACCGCCGCCGGGGCCGAGCTCGTTTTCACGGTGACGGACAGCGGCATCGGCATCGCGGAGGAACAACAGAAAAACCTGTTCGCCGCTTTTGAGCAGGGCAGCATCAACAGCATGAAGCATGGGGGCACGGGCCTCGGCCTGGCGATCAGCCAAAATCTGGCGGAAATGATGGGCGGGCACATCACTGTAAAAAGCGCACTGAACCAAGGCGCCTCTTTTTCCCTCCGCCTGAGCCTGGACAAGGCGGAAATGCCCGCGGAAAGCGATCCGCTCCCTCCCGATCTCAGCGGTAAGCGCATTTTGTCGGTGGAGGATATTGAAATCAATCGCATTGTTCTGGCGGAGCTACTGGCGGAAACACACGCCGAAGTTGACGAAGCGGCGGACGGCGCGGAAGCGGTGGAAAAATTCAAAAATTCGCCGGAGGGGTATTACTGCTTTATTTTCATGGATTTGCTCATGCCCAATATGAACGGGCACGACGCCACCCGCTCCATTCGCGCCCTTAACCGGGCCGACGCAGCTCGGGTGCCGATCGTCGCCCTTTCGGCCAACGCCTATCAGGAAGACATCGACCAGGCGCTCCGGGCCGGTATGGACGCTCATTTGGCCAAACCGGTGGATTATGCCGCTTTGATGCGCATCCTGACTGAAAAGGCGGTTTGACATGTCCGCCTTCGCCCTCAAGGCGCTGGCCTGCCTTTTTATGCTCACCGACCACATCGGCGCGGTATTTTATATGCTCATGCCCGTCTGGCTGCGCTGGATCGGGCGCATCGCGTTCCCGATTTTTGTTTGGTTTATCGCGGAGGGCTGCGCCCGCACCCGCAACATTCACCGTTATCTGTTCCGCCTGGGCGTGTTCGCCCTGCTTTCGGAAATACCCTTCGACGCGGCTTTCAACCTTTCGCGTTTCGGCCGACTGGATTTGGACTTTCTTGCGCTGACCAATGTTTTTTACACGATGTTTCTCGGTGTCCTCGCCATCAGTGTGTATGCCGGCATTTCTACGCGGCGGCGCCCCACGCTCGCGTTGCTGCCGTTCCTGCTGCTCATCCCGCTTTTGTTCCGCCCGCCGGACGAGGCGGCACTGGCGTTTTGCGCGCTGTACGCGGTGTCGGCCTACTCTTTGAGCCGCCTGATGACTGAAGTCGGGGAGACAACGGCGGAAAAGAGCACCGAGGAAAGTTTTATCCGCCGCGGCGCGGCCCTGGCAGCGACGGTGCCGGTTATCGCGCTGGGCGATTTGCTGGAGACGGATTACGGCAGCTTCGGCGTCGCTTTCATTGTTCTTATGTATCTGGCCGGAAGCCGCCGGGCCAAGCTTGCCATACTTTCTGCCGGCATCTTCCTGGAGTACGGCCTGCCTCTCCTGTCGGAACCTAGGTTCGCCGTCCTCATGATGTTCGGCGCGGCCATGCTGGCTGTGCCGTTGCTGTCGTTTTATAACGGGCGGCGCGGGCCGGAAATCAAATGGGCTTTTTACGCCTTTTATCCCGTGCATCTCGCGGTGCTGGCACTTATTTTCATCTTCATCGCCGGCTGACAGGCGAATAATGCCTTTAGGCAAACTTAGTCAAAGAGCTTGTGAAAAAAATATTTTTCAATAAATGAAAAAAATTCGCAAAAATTGATTTGACTTGCGATTCAATATATTATATAGTATAGGGTGACTCCAGACATACTATTTTTAGTCGAGGTGAAATGTTGATGGCAAAAACCCTGTACGTGGGGAACCTTCCTTGGAGTACAACCTCCGAGGATCTGACCGACTTTTTCGGTCAGTATGGCAGCGTGGTGAGCAGCAGAATCATCACAGACAGAGAAACCGGCCGTTCTAGGGGTTTCGGTTTCGTCGAGGTGGAGGATGACGAGGCGGAACGCCTGGCCGGAGAACTGAACGGCAAAGATTACAACGGCCGGGCTCTGACTGTGAATGAGGCGAGGCCGCGCCAGATGTAAGCCGCATTGCCACTCATTATCGCGGGGTTTGATGATATTGGTGTTATCTTGTCTCAGCCCCCTGTAACCGGCGCACAGCGCCGGTTTTTTTGTTGCTCGAATCAGGTTTCATTCCCCCGTCCGGCAGCGCCTGACAATTATGACAATAATGTAAGGCTGCCGTAAGGTTTTGCTATGGCAATTTCCTGCCGCCTCGGTTAATATTATGGCAAAAACAAGGAGGATTGAGCATGGCAACTATTTTGCAGGCCAAAAATATGGAAAAATATTACGGCAACAAAAACAACCTGACCAAAGCCCTCGACGGTATCAGCTTCAGTGTGGAAGCCGGTGAATTTCTTGGAGTGATGGGCGCCTCCGGCAGCGGCAAAACAACGCTGCTCAATTGTGTGTCCACGATTGACTCTCTTACGGCGGGGCAAATCCTGATCGATGACCGGGATATCACGACCATGAATCAAAAGATGCTGGCGCGCTTCCGACGCGAAAAGCTGGGCTTTATTTTCCAGGATTTTAACCTCCTGGATACGCTCACTGCTTTTGAAAACATTGCTCTGGCTCTGACTATTCTGAAAAAGCCGACTAAAACGATTGAGAGCCGTGTGAGCGAGGTCGCCGCCGTTTTAGGCATTACGGATGTGCTGGATAAATATCCCTACCAGATGTCCGGCGGTCAGCGACAGCGAGTGGCCAGCGCCAGGGCGATTGTAACCCAGCCGGCGCTCATCCTGGCCGATGAACCGACGGGGGCTCTGGACTCCAAATCTGCGCGGGCGCTGCTGGAGAGCTTTCAAAATCTTGTGCGGACGCGCGGAGCCACCATCCTCATGGTGACGCATGACGCTTTTTCCGCCAGCTATTGCCATCGCATCATCTTTATCCGGGACGGGCGCCTGTTCCAGGAACTGGTGCGCGGCAGCGAGAGCCGGAGGGAATTTTTTGACAAAATCATCGAAGTTGTAAGCCTTTTGGGAGGTGACGGCAATGACCTCCGCTGAATTGGCTTTGCGCAACGTGCGCAAAAGTTTCCGTGATTACGCCGTTTACTTTATGACGCTGACTTTTGGCATTTGCATTTTCTACGTTTTCAATTCCATCGGCAGCCAGCAGGCAGTCATGGATTTGAGCAGCTCGCAGGCCTCAACCATGAAGATGCTCGACCGGTTAATCGGAGATTTTTCCCTTTTTATCTCAGTCATCCTCTGCTTTCTCATCATTTACGCCAACGGCTTTCTCGTCAAACGACGCAAAAAAGAGTTCGGCCTGTACCTGACTCTGGGGATGGAGCGGAGGCAGGTTTCCCGCATCCTCGTCCTGGAAACCGTCTTTATGGGCCTGATTTCCCTGGCGGCGGGCCTTCTGCTCGGCATCGCCCTGTCGCAGGGTATGTCCCTGGTAACTGCGGCTCTTCTGGGCGTGAAAATCGACGCTTTCCGCTTTGTGTTCGCTTTTGGCACGGTGGCCAAAACCATTGTATATTTCAGCGCGGCTTTTGCGCTGACCCTGTTTTTCAATGTGCTGAAAGTGGGCCGCCAGCAACTGATCGACTTGATTTACGCCGGACGGCGCAATGAGACAAACCGTGCGCCACGTCCGTTTCTGGCGGCTCTGATTTTCACGCTGGCCGTTTTCTGCCTGGCCGCCTCCTATTTTATGCTGCTCGGCGATTTGCTGGGGGGCGCGTCGCTCAACATCATCATAGCACTCGGCGCCGCAGGCACTTTCTTGTTCTTTTTCGCGCTCTCCGGTTTTCTCATGCAGGCAGCGCGACGAAAAAGCCTGTACCTGAAAAACCTGAATATGTTCGTCCTGCGACAGTTAAGCAGCAAAATCAACACTGCCTATGTATCAATGACCATTGTCTGCCTGATGCTCTTCATATCGATTTGTACACTCTCCTCCGGTCTGGGCATCGCCAGGGCCGTCGCCGCTGAATTGCGCTTCAGCGCCCCCTATGACGCGACACTGGTCATGAGCGCCACCGGAGAAAGCGGAGAGGACTACGTGAATCACGCTCCCGTGGACATCTTAGCCGCGGCGCGGGACAAAGGCGTCGATGTCTCCTCGTTTGCCGGCGTCAGCAAAGCGGCTGTGTTTTATGACGCGGAGGGCCTTGTCCCGCCTTTCACGGGCAGGAACGGCGAAAAAACCCTGCTGTATTTGCTCAGTCTCTCCGATTACAACGCCGCGCTGGCCATGCAGGGACTGCCGCTTCTGTCCCTCGGCGCGAATGAATACGCCGTTAATTTTGGGGCGACGAACGCTGACTGGTCAAAAATTCTCACGCAATACGCCGATACGGGCGGCTCGCTGACGCTCGGCGGGCGCGAATTGCGCACAAACGCCGCCTTGCTCCGCCATCACGTGCTGGAAGTGCGCACACACCTCAATCTGGACATGATTCTTGTCGTGCCGGATGATACGGTCAGCGGCCGGCAAGCTAAAAAAGAAGTTCTTTTTATCAATTACCCGCAAAGCGGTTTGGAATACGAACAGCTCTGTCTGGGCGCCCTGAGCGGTTTTACCGTGACAACCGCAGACGGGGCGGAGCTTTCGGGCAGCGTGGAAACCAGAATCCAAGTGAACGACTACGCGGCCAACAGCACGGCGACCATAGCTTATCTAGCCATTTACATGGGCGTGGTGTTTCTGGTCGCCTCGGCTACAGTGCTGGCCATAGGGCAATTGTCAGAAGCAAGCGACAATTGCCATCGCTACAGCCTGCTCCACAAGCTCGGCGCGGATGATAAAATGCTGAACGGGGCGCTTTTCACTCAGATTCTCATTTACTTCGGCGCGCCGCTCCTACTGGCTCTCGTTCATTCCGTAGCAGGCATAAGCGCCGCCGGCAAAATCATGACGCGAATAGGCGGTATGAATATTCTGGGAACGAGCATCCTCGCCGCCCTGTTTATCATCCTCATTTACGGCGGGTATTTTCTGGCGACCTATTGGAGCGGCAGAAACATGATTAAAACGGCATACGATTCCAGAAGGCGCTGAATTGCCGGGAGATTTCACTCAGGCGGGTTTTCGGCGGCCAGCCAGTCGCCGGCAAATACCGCCTGAAGTTTTTCCGCGCAGTCTGGAGATGGAATTATCAGAGCCGCCTCGTGATTGATGACAAAAGTGGCGTGGGACCAGGCCGAGGCGGCAAAAATAACCGTGCGGCCGTCGATAACCGCGAAAGTGTAGTCGATTTTTTCCTCGGCCGCGTCCGCTTCCGCCGGCTGGTACAATTTAACTTCCACTCCGGCTTCCCGCAGAAGCCGGAGGCTGTTCGGTGTGGTGGTCACGACATCGGGGTTCAAGAGCACCCGCACGACGCAGCCTCTTTGCCGGGCGGCGACCAGGGCGTTAAGAGCGTCATCCTGGCTGACCTGAATGCTTTCGATGAGTATCTCCCGTTCAGCTTTTTCGATCTGGCTCAGGACGGTCTGGCGCAAATTGACCCCGGTAACGAAACTGATATGGTCGTCGGGCAAAGGTGCGCTCTCCGGCAATTGCAGGGAAAGGGTGGTCGTATACTGCCAGTCCGCGGCAAAACCACGCGCCAGAGCCGCCACCGAGGCGCCTTCAAGCCGGACGGCCGCTCCGCGCGCCGGCGGATCGCCCGCAGCCCAGTCCGAACTGTAAACGAGCGCCGCGGCGTTATCCGCCAGCATATAGCGGATACGCTGATACTGGCCTTTTTCCGCCGGATAATACTGGACGGAAATATTGTTGTTTTTCAAGGTCTCGATGGCGGGCTGATTGACGCTCTGCCATCTATCCAGAAGAATATGAATTCTGACGCCGGCCTGAGCCTTTTCTATTAAAAGCGTCAGCAACTCGGGATCGCTGAATATGAACTGCTCGATCAGAATCAGGTCGCCGGCCTGTTTGATGAGGGAAACAGTCGCTTCTTTGATGGCGGCGCCGTCCAGCAGGATATGATCGCCCGACATATCAGAAACGGGTATTTCGGCGGGTTCTTTCACGGGCAGCAACCCGCATCCCGCGCCCAGTAGCCCGACTAGAAGAACAAGCATGATAATCCGTATATTTCGGCTCATGGAAAAATTCCTCGCCTTTTTTACTTCATTGTACAGGATTGCCGGGACGGAATCAAGGGAAATTGACAGATCCGTATTTTCCGCCTTCTCAACCGTCTCGCCGTGTGATATAATGAATCGGCGGCAAATATTGAACAAGACTTTTCCGGTGAGGGTCGGCAGCAAATGTGAAAGCTGATTTGCATATCCACTCAGATGCTTCGGATGGCAGCTTGACTGTGGAACAAATACTGACGGAAAGCAGGGCGCGCGGCCTTGATCTCATCGCTTTGACGGATCATGAAACGACGGCCGGCGCTCAGTCGGCTTTCCTCAAGGCCGGAGATTACGGGCTTCGGGTTATTCCTGCAGTGGAGCTCAGCACGCATTTTAAGGGCGAAGAAATTCACTTGCTGGGTTATTACCCGCGCGGCGCCGGACATCCGCATTTGCAGAGCCGCCTGGCGGCCGCCCGCCGCCGGCGAACGGATTTGACCAAATGGATGGTCGGTCAGCTCGCTTTAAGAGGCATACCGCTTGACTGGCCGACGGTGAAACAAACCGCCGCCGGAGAAGCCGTGTGCAAAACGCATATATATTACGCGATACAGCGTTATTGGCCGACGGCGACAAAGGATGACTGGGCGCGGGTGGGAAAAGACATGTGCAAAGGCGGCCGCGCCTACTGTCCGTATGAGGAATACGCCTTCGCCGAAGCGGTGGATCTGGTGCGCGAAACAGGCGGCTTGCCCGTGCTGGCGCATCCCGGTCTCATCACCACCAAGGCTTTGGTTCCCGAACTGCTGCGGCACTCGATCGGCGGAATTGAGGCGTATTATGGCTACTGGCACGACAGCGCGACCCTCGTGCGTTTTTTCGCGCGTATGGGCGAGGATCTGTCGCTGCTTTGCACCGGCGGGAGCGATTATCACAGCCTGTTCAGCCATTTTGCCATCGGGGAAGTGCCGGTGCCGGGCGAGGCTGTGAGCAAACTGCTCGCGGCATTGGAGGATTTATAAGGCATGAAAAAATTTTTGGCAGTATTGATCGCCGCCCTGCTGGCGTCGGTGCCAGCCGTATATGCATTGGGCTTTGCGAACGCGGACGATGTTTTTATTGATATATACGTCATGCTGCACGCCACCTTGGGCGATTTCGCTGTTTTACTGCCCGTCCTCTGCGGGGTGCTGGCCGTCGCAGCCCTCGTGCTCGGCTGGCGCGCGGACGGCGCGCGGGCCTTTGTCTGGCCGGAGCAGGAAACACCGGATACAGACGTTCCGTTGCCGGAGAGCCAGCCGGCGGATGATTGGCTCTATCAGCCTGTGACAGATGCCGATGATCATTTCGGTCGCTACTTTTCTGAGGAATTGATGGCGGGGCCGGATACGGCGGCGGAAAAAAAGAAGAAAAGGGTTTACGCCCGCCTCGGCGAAAATTTCAGCACATATTTCGGCGAAGGCCGCCCCAGCCTGGGGCCGGTGACACGCACCGTGCGCGTACACGGATTTCACCGCTATTTCAACGACACGGAATATCTGATCTCCAAGCGCAAAAAGCGCGCGGAAGCAAAAAAGCGGACCAATGCCTGGGGCGATATGATGAGCACTTACCAGCGGCATGAGGATGAGCTTCGCCGGCGCGGCGAAATCCTTTCCCGCGTGGAGCAAGCTCAAAAATCAGCGCCGTCTGCGCCACGGAGAAGCGCCTCTCCCCCGACAAACGGATATGTCTCTCCCCCGCCGGGCGAACACGCCGCCGTGCCGGCAGCCGGAGTCATCTCCCCGCCCGCAGAAGCCGGATTCGTCTCCCCGCCCGTGGAAGCCGGAAACACGGAGGTGGGTGAAATGCCGGCCCGCCGGACTGAAAACCCGAATGACACCGAGTGGGATAACGGCGCATGGGACGGCATAGGCGCCGCCGCTTGGGAGGACGGAACCGACGGCAGCTGGGACAAACCGGACGGCACCGCACGGGATGAGGACGGCGCCGAAAGAGATGCGGCGCTGCCGGCCAGACCGCCCTTCGCGGCTTCCTATGTGCCTGAGCAATATTCCGGTGCTCCGCGGGAAGTCACGCGGCAGAACTGGACATTACCGAGCGCGGCGCTTTTGGACAAACCGGTGGCAGAAAGGGCGCGTCCTGATATAGTGGAACCGGAACGGCTCGAAGAAATTTTTGCCGAATACGGCGTGAGCGTCATTGTAAACCATGTGACGGTGGGGCCGGTTGTCACGCGCTATGAGGTGGTGCCGCAATCCGGTACAAAAATACGCAAAATAGAAAGCCTGGCGGATGACGTCGCTTTGGCGCTCGCTTCCTCCGGCGGCGTGCGCATTGAAATGATACCGGGCCGGGGCGCTCTGGGCGTGGAGGTCCCCAACCCCATCGCCGATACCGTCTATTTTCACCAGATTGTGCAATCACCTATTTTTACGGAAAAAAAATCGCTTCTCCGCGTCGCCCTGGGCAAAGGCATCGCCGATAAGCCCATCGTGGAGGAACTGAACCGCATGCCGCATCTGCTGGTGGCGGGAGCGACCGGTTCCGGCAAAAGCATTTTTATCAATTGCCTGATCAATTCCATCCTGTTCAGCGCCACGCCGGACGAGGCCCGGCTCATGCTCATTGA
>JAISQG010000186.1 GCA_031274335.1 Gracilibacteraceae bacterium | reverse complement strand
TACAATACAACCTCCAAAGTCTGTTCCTCAGTCCATTCCTCAGTCGCAGTAGCCGCGGAGACGCAGTTTTTCCAGATGCTCCCGGATCATGTCCTCCACGCTGATCCGGTACTGCTCCTCCAGGACAAACATCATGGTCACCGCTGTCTGAGCCACATCCAGGAGCTCGCGCGCCACAAGGCGCATGGCTTCCCGCTCGTCCACGCGCTGGGTTTCGCCGCTCAGTCCCCGGAATTTGCCTATGGCCTGAGCCAGTTCCCCGGATTCCTCCATTATTTTGAGCGCCGTGCTTTCCAGCGTGGGCTGCAGGCGATTTAGCCGTGGTAAAGTCAGAGTTTTCTGTTTTATCTCCGTCACGGTCCCTCCTCATGCGGAATCATCGGCAAACGCGTCAGCCATTCCTCCCGCGTGATGGAATAGCAGACCGCATCCAGTATGTCGCCGTTATGTGTTTTTTGCGAGCGGCGCAAGGCCCCTTCCATTTTGAAGCCCGTTTTTTCCAGGACCCGGCGGCTTTGCTGGTTGAAAGGGTAATGGTAAGCGGAAACAAGGGAGAGGCGCAAATCCTGAAAAGCGTGAGCCAGCAGGGCCTGCGCGGCTTCGGCCATGTAACCCATCCCCCAATACGGCGCTCCCAGCGCGTAAGCGAGCATGCGCGCTTCATCGTTTTCCCGCTTCCGGTCCGCCGGCAAGCCGATCGACCCGATCGTTTTGAGGTCGTCCTTCCGCACGATCGCCCAATTATCATCGGCGGCCAGAAAAAGCTCCAGCGCTTCTGCCGATTCTTCCATGCTTTCATGCGGCTTCCAGCCGGCCATCGGGCCGACCAGTGGGCTTTGCGCGTATTCATTTAAGTCGCTTAGATCTCCGTGCCCGAAAGCCCGCAAAATCAGGCGCTCCGTTCGCAGCACCGCCAAGGTCATTCCACCTGCCGTTCTTGAGTCCTAAGGCCGCCCACGCTATCATTATAACCTATTTCCCGCCCTAAAGCAATCCTTTCAGGGTGCATGTCACAGAAGTGGGTGGAAAATCGACGATGACAAAACAGAATAGCGAGATGAAGAAAAAGTCGCATGCTTGCGGCATTTTTTATTCTTGACTGAGGGAGACAAATATGCTATAGTTAAGTATATATTACTTAATGGAGGCGATGGCTCATGTCTATGGAATCTTTGGACAAAGAACAGGCTCGTGTACTCCAGGAAATTTCCTTGATTAACACGATGCGCAAAGGTTCGATTAATTCCCAGAAGAACAAAGCTGTGCGCAAAGATGGTTCTGTCGCTGAATATGGTCCTTATTCGACACTGACCTATAAGGATGCCGATGGCAAAACACACACGGAATCCATTGCTGCCGGCGATCTGGATTTCTATCGCTCTGAGATTGAAAAGTACAGGCGCTTTCAGGAACTATCGGCTGAATATGTCCGCATTTCTGAAGAGAAATCCAGACTCACTACCCAGATGACACTGGATGAACAGGCAAAAAAAAACAGGAAATCCTGACAGAGCAGACATCCGAGATCGAATGCTTTACTGCCTTATTGATGGATTCGCTCCGGCAGGGAAAACCTTTGGACATGCAATTTGTTGAACGGGGATTTCGTTCGGCGGCGCTCCATATGGGTAATAGGGCTTGCATGGCTTTTCTGTCGGCGCTTTCCGAAGCACCGCCTCTTTGTCCTGCTTGCGGCCAGCCGATGTCTTTCCTGGAACGACGTTCCAAGACGCTAACTACTTTGATGGGGACGGATTCTTTTTCGCGCAGCTATTATCTCTGTGAAGCGTGCGGTCAACATCATATGCCCAAGGATCATCTCTTGGGAGTGCATCATACAGCGTTTTCACCTGGTGTCCGCCGGGCAGTCACGATCCTGTCCAGTGCAGGCTCTTTTGAATGGACTTCCGATGTTTTGGCAGATGTAGCAGATATTTCTGTGTCGGCAAAAGAATGCCAGCGGATAGCCGAACAAACCGGGGAGAAATTGATCTGCGAGTTCGAGGCGCGCAAAAATGAGCTATGGTCTTCTGTTATTTCTGCTCAGAGTAACTTGAACGATTCAGTTTGTCCTCCCGAAAAAACGATTCCAGCTTTCTATATTGAGGCTGATGGCACCGGCATACCGATGATGAAAAGAGAGACAGCAGGCAGAACCGGCAAGCAGGAGGATGGCTCTGCCAAGACGCGCGAAGCCAAGCTGGGCTGTATTTTCACCCAGACGAAGGCAGATGAAAAAGGGGATCCTGTCCGTGATCCGAAGAGTACGAGCTATTTTGGCGCGATTGAAACTGCGGAGTTGTTCGGCGAGCGGGTTTATGTGCAAGCCATCGAACGAGGTATGCAACGGGCAAACCGGGTGGTTTTTCTAGCTGATGGAGCCAAATGGCTTTGGAATATTGCTGATTTGCACTTCCCTCAGGCTATTCAAATTGTGGATCTTTATCACGCGTCCGAACATATACACACCCTGATCAGGAAGCTGTGTTCTATCCCCGATCAGATTGCTGAACTCACTGACGATTGGATTGGTGCTTTAAAACAAGGTGATATTGAGGTGCTCACAGCTAAGA
The DNA here is from genome assembly GCA_031274335.1 of Gracilibacteraceae bacterium. Lineage (GTDB taxonomy): Bacteria > Bacillota > Desulfitobacteriia > Desulfitobacteriales > Syntrophobotulaceae > JAIRRL01. Next base: position 6,516 of record JAISQG010000186.1, on the reverse strand, counting down.
TTGAGGCTTATCCTGCGCCTGATCATCTCCAAGATGAGGTTAAAAGAGAAATCAATTATCTGTTGGAGAACAAGGAACGTATGCGATACGCTAAATTCAAGTCACAGTGTCTTTTTGTCGGTAGCGGTGTCATCGAAGCCGGTTGCAAGACGGTCATCGGCAAACGGCTTAAAAATTCCGGGATGTTTTGGTCGCTGCGCGGTGCGAACAGTATGATTGCTGTCCGCTGCGCCGACCTCTCATGCAACATGGACATCATGGGTGCCGCATAAGCTCTCTTTGCTCAGTTCTACGTTCCGCAGTGCTAAACAAAAAAGAAAAATACATTCTCTGAATGGGGCTTCTTTCGGTGAACTTGATATCAGGGGCGGGATAACGATGGCGTTAGTATTTTTTGTTCTTGGCATGCCGCTCACAAATTTGTCATGCACCCATCCTTTCATCATTTCCGGCCTCCTTCGCCTTATTTTGCCTGGTTTTGCCGCTGCCACCCTGTTCAGATTCTTGCCTATTGCGTTAAGTTCCGGCCTATGGTAAAATATTCCCGTGAATTGCGGAAGCGAACGCTGTTTGCGCCGGGTATTTGCGCGAGATCGCCTATAATTATTGAGGAGGACAGCAGAATGAAAAAGACCGCGGGGAAAAGACTGTTCGTGTTGTTTATGGTGTTAGCCTTTGCCTTCAGCGTGGCCGGCTGCGGCGAAACGGCGACGCTCATTTCTTTGAACAGGGATTTCAGCGAAATGAGGATTTTCGAGCTGAACGAGGACATCAGCCTGGATTTGTCTCTGTCGAAGGAACTGCTGGCGGAGGTGGACGCGGAAGACCGGCCCGCGCTGGAGAAGGTGCTGGAGATTTTGCGTGACTTTTCTGTCAAAGGAAAGGTCAACACCAACGACATGGTGTTTGACATCGCGGTCAGCTACCGCGAGGACGGCGCGGAAAAGCCTCTCATGGCTTTTATGCTTGACACGCCCGGCGAAATGTTTTACGCGGACATAACGGGGCTACTGGAATGGCTGCGGGATTTGAACGAGGATTTTGTCACGGCGGTGGAGGCCGACCTTCAGGGGAAAAATTGGATTTCCTTCCCGGTGGACGAAGTGATGGCGGAGATGTTTGCCGCTCTGTCCTCGGATGAATATTACCGCGCGCAGGGCATCCTGTACTCGTTGGCGGCCGATTTTCTCTATGGCTTGGAAAACGGGCCTTTTGCCGGGTTTGACAGCGGCCTGACCCAAAAAATCAACGGCGGGATGGAATTTCGGATTACTTACGAGCAGACGGCGCCCTATATCGAGGCGTTGGGCGCTTACGCTTTTGAGCATTTGAGCGAAATCAGCGAATACACGGCGGAATTTATCCACGGCTTGACGGTGGAGCAGCTGGATGCGCTTGAAATGACCGCCGCCGACAGAAACGCGGCCGAGAAAGAGGTCAAAGACTGGTTTGACGAAATAAGCGAAAACCGGGCGGAATACGAAAACCAGCTTTACATCGCCGTGCAGGCGATAAACTTTCCGGATATCGCCAAGCTGCTCGGCGGCAGTTACTTGGAGATCGCGCTGCGCAAAAACAGCGGGGGCTTTGAATGGAAATACGATTTTCTGCTCAACCTGAATACGGAAAACACGACTTTTGTCACGGAATATGAGGATTACGGCAATAATTCCATTCATTTCACCTTGAACGAGCAGGCGACGCGGCTGAGCGAACTGGCGCTGGAAGCGCCGGCGGCGGCGGAAGTCGTCGATTCGGCGGACACGGAATATTTCGCGGATTTTTTCAGCTACGGCCCAAACCGCTTGCAGTACAGATGGGATGGACTTGACTGGAATGATTATTACGACGACGGTTACTATTGGGACGATTATTACGACGACGAGTATGATTACGACGATGAGTACGACTGGGAAGATTATTACGACGACGAGTATTATGATGACGATGTTGTGGACGACCGGCCAAGCGGCGGCGAGTATACGGCGGAAATAGGAGAAACGCTTACAAACCAGTTTTTTGCCTGGACGGTCACTTCCTATGATCTGCAAACAAAAATAGGCGATTCCACCCCGCCGCCCGGCTACAAATATGTGGCGGCGGAGGCCAGTTCGCTTAATGTGACGGATGAATCAGTGCCTTTAGGCAATTATGATTTCGAACTGGTTTATGAAGGCAGCGACGGCGAGGTTAGGGTCGAGTCTTATGCGCCGTCGGGAATCGATGGCCTGTACCCAGACGACGAGACTGTCGGCGCGGGGGATTCCATCTCCGGCCTCCTGGTGTTCGAAGTGCCGGACACGGTGAAAGAAGCGCGGATTGAGTATGTAGAAGTCTGGTATGATGATTACGAGGGCGACACTTATTATTATCTGCTCGATCTGGAGTGATACGACTTTATTAGGATAATTTTGCGGGAGGAAAGGATTATATTATGAAGCCGGAAACGTATCTCAGGCGCATGGGCGCCGTCCGCTCCGCCTTGGCGCCAAGCGGTGTCGATCTCTGCCTGATCAGCCCCGGCTCTGATCTCGCTTATCTGACCGGCTACGGCATCCCCGGCGACGAGCGTCTGCTGGTTCTGGCCTTGGGCGCCGGTGAGGCTTTCCTTCTCGCCAATGAACTTTACCGGGAACAGGTAAAGGATCTGCCTGTCCCCGCACTCGTTTTCTGGCGTGACGGAGAAGACCCCTATGACACCCTGCGGGATGAAATAAGGCGGCGCGGCGGAGCCGCCCAAATTGCCGTGTCCGACACGATGCCGAGCGTTTTTGCCCTCACCATCGCCTCCCGCCTCGGAGCGGCCCTCCGGCCGGCCGGTTTTTTGACCCGGCCTCTCAGGCAGTACAAGGACGAGGAAGAAATCAGGGCCATCGCCGCGGGCAGCCGGGCCGCGGATGAGGCGCTCCGGGCTGCCCTGGCGCCGGGGCGGGAGTGGATCGGCCGGGCGGAATACGAGTTTGCCGGAGAACTGGCGCGGGAAATGCGACGCCGCGGACTGGAGAACCCCGATATTCACGCCGCGGCCGGCCCGGGAGCCGCCGTGCCGCACCACAAGACCGGGAACGCCCTCATCGCGGACGGAAGCTGTTTGCTCATAGATTTTGTCGGCTCGCATGAAGGTTATTACACGGATATGACGAGGACTGTGCATTTCGGGCCGCCGGATGAGGAGTTCCGGGCTGTTTACGCCATTGTTTTGGGGGCGCATCTGGCGGCGGAGGAAGCGGCGCGGCCCGGCAATTTGCTGGAAGATATTGACATAGCGGCCGGGGAATACATCGCCGCGCGGGGATACGGCGCCGCTTTTACGCATCGCACCGGCCATGGCATCGGACTGGACGTGCATGAAGGAGCTTCGGTCATGGCCGGAGAAAAAACGCCGCTCGCGCCTGGCCTGGTCTTTTCCATTGAGCCAGGCATCTATCTGCCCGGCCGTTTCGGGGTGCGGATAGAAAACCTGGTGGCCATGACGGCGGGCGGGCGTAAGACGCTGCACGCTTTTCCGCGGGAGCTGCTGGTTTATTGATGGAGAGGGGCGGATACTAAGCTCTCACTCGATATCCATGATTACTCTGCGGCCGTCCTTTACGGCGGCCGCTTTGATGATTGTGCGCATCGCGTTGGCAATCCGGCCCTGCTTGCCGATGACCTTGCCCACGTCCTCCTGGGCGACCGTAAGTTTCAGATGGATGGTTCTTTCGCTCGCGTCTTCTTCCACCGTAACCTGATCCGGGTTCTCTACCAAGGCTTTGGCCAGAACCTCAACCACTGATTTCACAGGAGTCACCTCCTTCGCCGCTGTTCTTCGCTTCCGCGAATTTCTGCATCACCCCGGCCCGCCGGAAAATGGATTTCACGGTGTCTGAGGGTTGCGCCCCCTCCTTCAGCCAGTGAAGCGCGCGGGTTTCGTCAATTTTGACTTCCTGCGGGTTCCGGGTCGGGTCATAGTAGCCGATTTCCTCTATGGGCTTGCCGTCGCGCCGGCCGGCCGAATCGCATACCACCAAGCGGTAGAAAGGGTTTTTCTTCGCCCCCATCCGCCGCATACGGATTTTTGTCGCCAATTAGTCTCACCTCCTTTCATAGAATGCCTGAAAATATTACCTTTTTTTCTTTTTTTTGCCTTTTTTGTGGCTGTAATCGCTGCTCATGCTCATGCTGAACGGCTTGGCGGAAGCTGTTTCTCCCGCGTCGGCTTTTTCCGGCTGAGTGTTTTTGGCGATTCTGCCCACGCCCTGCGCGCTGGTGAACTGCTTCATCATTTTTTTCGTTTCTTCGTATTGCTTGAGCAAGCGGCCGACATCCTGCACCGAAACGCCGCTGCCGCGCGCGACGCGCCTTTTGCGCGAGTCCTTGATAATGGCTGGTTTTCGCCTTTCTTCCGGCGTCATGGAGGAGATCATCGCTTCGACTTTGACAATCTGGCGCTCATCTATTTGCACATCTTTCATCTGCTTGCCCACGCCCGGAATCATCTCCATGAGAGACGAGAGGGGGCCCATTTTGCGCAATTGCCTGACCTGATCCACGAAATCGTCCAGCGAAAGCTCGGAGCGGAGAATTTTTTCCTCCATGTCCTTCATCGCCTTTTCGTCGAACGCTTCCTGCGCCTTTTCAATCAGCGTCGTCACGTCGCCCATGCCCAAAATGCGGGATACCATGCGCTCGGGGTAGAACACCTCTATGGCATCCATTTTTTCGCCCATGCCGGCAAATTTTATCGGGCAGCCTGTGGCGGCGCGGATCGAAAGCGCCGCTCCGCCGCGTGTGTCGCCGTCGAGTTTGGACAGGATGACCCCCGTCAGGCCCAATTGCGCATGAAAGGCGTCGGCGGCGTTCACCGCGTCCTGCCCGGTCATCGCGTCCACGACCAGCAGGATTTCCTGCGGCGCCGCACATTCCTTGATGGCCGAAAGCTCGGACATGAGTTCTTCGTTGATGTGCAGGCGGCCGGCGGTGTCGATGATGACCGTGTCGTTGCCGTGCCGGCGGGCGTGCTCCAGGGCGGTGCGGGCAATGGTCACGGGATCCGCCTGCTCCGCGGAGAAAACAGGCACGCCGATTTGTTCGCCGAGCACCTCCAGCTGTTTGACGGCGGCGGGGCGGTAAATATCGCAGGCCACGAGCAAGGGCCGTTTGCCCTGTTTTTTGATCATCTGGCCGAGCTTGGCGCCATGCGTCGTTTTGCCGGCGCCCTGCAGCCCGACAAGCATGAAAACCGTCGGCGGGCGCGAGGAAAAGGTCAGCTTGCTCTCGGTCTGCCCCAGCAGATTGATCAGCTCGTCCCGCACTATTTTAACGACGTGCTGGCCCGGGGTGAGCGATTCGAGCACTTCCGCGCCCACGGCCCGCTCTTTCATCGAAGCCACGAGATTTTTGACCACCTGAAAGCTGACGTCCGCCTCCAGCAGCGCGACGCGCACTTCCCGCATGGCCTCGCTGACATCGGCTTCCGTCAGGCGGCCTTTGCTGCGCAGTCGCTTGAAAGTTGCCTGCAGCTTGTCACTCAGTCCTTCAAAAAGCGCCACCGTTTCACCTCGATTCATAGGAACTGTTCGCAGACAGTTCCTTACTGCAATATGTCCGTCAGCATTTCCTCAGCGCAGGCCAGCGCGCGCCCGTGCCTGCGCCAGGCCGCCTCTGTGGCGAAGTCCCGCCGTTCCGCCCCGGCCAGCAGTGCCGTCAGGCGCAGCAGTTTATTTTTTTCCGCGGCAAAACGCGCGGCGAGACCCAATTTTTCCTCATAATTCAGCAAGCGCTTTTCCGTGCGGCGCAAGAGGTCGTGCACTGCCTGGCGGCTCATTTTTTCCTGGGCGGCTATCTCCGTCAAGGACAAATCCTCGTCGTGATGCAGTTCCCAGACCGCGCGCTGTTTCGGCGTCAGCAGAGCTCCATAAAAATCATGCAGATACGCCAGGGGAGCAATTTCTTCCATCAGTGCAACTCCTGGAAATTGTCCGGCCTCCGTAAAGCAGTTTTACTTTACAGGCATAGTATACAGCGGCAGAGAGGTTCTGTCAAGAAGACGGAAAGTTTTTGCTTATATGCTCAGCCACGGGCCACGGCCTCGACACTGATACGCTTTGCGTTGTTCTCGCTTACCACCCTTTCCGCAATTCCTTTAATTCGTCCTGTTTGTCAAGCACCACTGCACACTTCTCCCAATCGCCGCAGTCGGGGATGGTTTCCTCGTATTTTAAGACAAACGGGTTCTTTTGCGGGAGGCTGCTTATCGCAAGTTCTGCGCGTTCTTCATCGCGTTGCGCCATAGCAACCCATACATCTTCTAATACATCAGGGATTTGACCGAATAGACTATAAATTGCCTGAAGCCGCTCGGACAGTTTATGATGTACTTTGTCCTCAACCGAGTCCTTATAGCGCATATTATAGATATAGATAGCGTCGGCCAACTGTCCGATACGCTGAATTCGTCCTTTGCGCTGTTCAAGCCTCGTGGGATTCCACGGCAAGTCGATATTGATAAGCGTTCCCAAGGCTTGCAGGTTCAAG
>JAISQG010000184.1 GCA_031274335.1 Gracilibacteraceae bacterium | reverse complement strand
TTCGCGTTATTCTGCGTCAAGCCGCGCAATTTGGCCGCCACGCCGCCGTAAGCCCACTGCAACCCTTTTTCCAGGCTAAAGGAGTTAGGCGGGTCAAGCATGACTCCGTCATAAAACATCGCCACGTCAGTGGTGCGAAAACCGGGATCGATCACCAGCACATAACCATGCAGATATTTGTCGTTGCGGATATTGCCGTTTTCCAGCAAGGTCTCCTTGACGAAAACGCCGTAACTCTGCGGCAGGACGCGGGAGCGCAGGATATTCATGCTACGCGTCTGTCCTTTCAGCGGGCCGGATAAAAATGTGACAGAAAAAGATCCTTTCAATTCATTTTCATATTTGTCCTTCAATGTCGCGTAATACTTGACCGGCACTCCTGTTCCAAGATAAACATTGGTTTTGGGGTATGGCTGCGCCAAAGCGATGGAAACGATCAGCAGCGCCATCGCTTCTTCATCATTTGATTTGTCCTCATCCCAGCAATAATGCACTTCTTTGGGATTGAGCTGTTCCGCCAGGCTGCCCATAAAATAGTGGCGTTCCACTCCCGACGAATTGTTTTTTACAATAACATCAAGCGAAGATATCTGATTTTCCAGATCCGTGCCGCTGTTTTTATCGGTTTTGCCCAAAATGGAAAAAATTCTCTCGCTGCCGTTGCAAATCAGAGCGGGGAAAAGAATTTTCTCGCTGCCGGTATCCAGCTTGATCGCGCCAAAGCCCGGATCGGCGCCGGCCACCATGATATCATTATCAAACACACAAGCTCCCCCTTACACACTGAAAAAATTACAGACACTTCATTGTATAATAAGCGCGGGATTTTTTCAAGTAGGCGCGTAAGTCACACGGAAATTTTGCTCCGCTGGGAAATTTTGGCCTGATTGCCGAATGAACCAGACAACCGACAACCGGAGCCGTTGCTCCAATCTTTGGCCATGTTGATTTTCTGTGGATTTTAGGGTACAATAATAAATGCTCCCGGCCTTTCAAGGCGGGTTATCTAGCGATAAACTCAACGGAGACAGAGAATGAGAAGCCCTCGGTTATGAAACAGTGGCGTGGATTATCCGGGAAAACGGCGGAAATTCGAAAAAGATCAGGGAGGCTCCGGAGAATGAAGAACGGACAAAAAGAAAAAAATACAGACGTGCCAGACCGGCTGGAGCTTGGAGGGCGGCGTTTTCACTCCCGCTTTATTCTCGGTTCGGGCAAGTTTTCGCTTGAAATGACCAAAGCCGTGCTGGAAAACGGCGGCGTGGAAATGGTCACGCTGGCCGTGCGCCGGGTGAGTCCCGGAGGGGAGGAAAACATCCTTGATTATCTGCCCGCCGGCATCACCATCCTGCCCAACACCTCCGGAGCGCGCAACGCGGAAGAAGCGGTACGCATCGCGCGACTGGCGCGGGAAGCCGGCTGCGGGGATTTTATCAAAGTCGAGGTTATCCGCGACGCCAAATATCTTTTGCCGGATAATTACGAAACGGCGCGGGCGACGGAAATACTGGCGCGAGAGGGCTTCATCGTTCTGCCTTATATGTACCCGGATCTCAGCGCGGCCCGGGACATGGCCCAGGCCGGAGCGGCGGCCGTCATGCCGCTCGGCGCGCCTATCGGCAGCAATAAAGGGCTTTTGACGAAGGAATTCATTCGCATACTTGTCGAGGAGATAGATTTGCCCGTCATCGTTGACGCCGGCATCGGACGCCCGTCTCAGGCCTGCGAGGCTATGGAGATCGGCGCGGCCGCCGTCATGGCCAACACAGCCATAGCCACTGCACGCGACGCGGCGGGCATGGCCCGCGCTTTCAAGCTGGCGATTGAAGCGGGACGGTTGGCCTATCTGTCCGGACCGGGCCGCGTTGTGGAAAGCGGAGCAGAGGCTTCGAGCCCGCTGACCGGTTTTTTGCGTGATGAGTAAAAGGACTGCGGAACAAATAGACTCTCCTCTTCTGGACGAAGTGCTGGCCGCCGTGCGGGCCTGTGATTTCGCGTCCTTGACCTCCGCAGACGTTCGCGCGGCCCTCGGGCGGGAAACCCCCGGCCCGGCGGATTTAGCCGCCTTGCTCTCGCCGGCGGCGCTGCCGTTCCTGGAAGAAATGGCCCGGCGGGCCCAGATGGAGACCCGGAAGCGCTTCGGCAATGCGGTGACGCTTTTCACGCCGCTTTACATCGCGAATTACTGCGAAAACGAATGCGTATACTGCGGCTTTAACTGCCGCAACAAGATCCGGCGCGGCCGCCTCAGCCCGGTGGAAATGGAACGCGAAATGGAAAATATTGCCAAAACGGGCCTGAAGGAGATCCTGCTCCTGACGGGTGAGTCGCGGCGGCAGTCCGGTCCGGACTATATCGGTGCGGCGGTGGCTCTGGCGCGCCGGTATTTCACGGTCGGAGTAGAGATTTACCCTCTTGATACGGCGGAATACTCTTTTTTGCATGAACAGGGCGCCGATTTTGTCAGCGTGTATCAGGAAACTTATGACCCGGCGCTTTACGCCGCCGCGCATCTACACGGTCCGAAACAGGACTACGCTTACCGCTTTCACGCCCAGGAACGGGCGCTGCGCGGCGGGATGCGCGGCGTGGCAGTCGGGGCGCTCCTGGGACTGGGCGATTACCGCCGCGACGCTTTGGCGGCGGGGATACACGCGGCGCTTTTACAAAAACACTACCCGTATGCCGAAATTTCATTTTCCGTCCCCCGCCTGCGTCCCCATGTGCGGGACACGCTGACGGGAACGGAAGGCGCGGGCCTCAGCGTCCCGGCCGGCACCGGCGCCGGGGAAACGGAGCTTTTGCAGGTGATGCTCTCCTTTCGCCTTTTTATGCCGCATGCCGGCCTCACGATTTCCACGCGGGAGCGGGCCGGGTTCCGCGACCATGTGATCGGCCTCTGCGCGACAAAAATATCCG
>JAISQG010000177.1 GCA_031274335.1 Gracilibacteraceae bacterium | reverse complement strand
ATATCCGGGCCGAAACGTATGAGCGAGTGGCTGCGGCGATCAAGAACATGGAAGTGCGCGGGGCGCCGGCCATCGGTCTGGCGGCTGCTTATGGCGTTGCGCTGGGTGCGCTGGCTTTTCGCGGGGCGGACGGAGAATGGGATGAATACATGAAAACAGTCGCGCGCGCGCTGAAGGAGACGCGGCCTACGGCTGTCAATCTTTTTTGGGCACTCCGGCGCATGGAAAACAGGCTGCAGGCTCTGCACGCCGGATTTGACACGAGCGGAGCCGTTCGGGAGCGCCAAGCGGAATTCGCAGCCGCCCTTCTGGCGGAGGCGGAACAAATGGCGGCAGAAGACGAACGGGACAACCGTTTGCTCGGAGCGGCCGGAGAGGCTGTCGTCCCGGCACGGGCGCGCATCCTGACTCATTGCAACGCGGGCGCGCTGGCAACGGGCGCCTATGGGACGGCGCTTGGCGTCGTGCGGGCGGCGCGGGACGCCGGAAAAGACATTCAGGTCTACGCCTGCGAGACCCGGCCCTGTCTGCAGGGAGCGCGCCTGACAACTTGGGAACTCGGCCGGGAGAATATTCCGGTCACGCTGATTGCGGACGGCATGGCCGCCTGGCTGATGCAGAAAGGCAAGGTGGATCTGGTGCTGGTCGGAGCCGACCGCGTGGCGGCCAACGGCGATGTGGCAAATAAAATAGGCACTTACGCTCTGGCTGTGCTGGCCCAGGCTCATTCCGTCCCGTTTTATGCGGCGGCGCCGACTTCGACGATTGATTTGCGCACGGGCAGCGGCGAGGATATCACGGTAGAGGAACGCGACGGAGACGAGGTGCGCCGGATAGCCGGGGTGCAGATCGCACCGCCGGAGGTGGCCGTGTACAACCCCTCGTTTGACATTACGCCGGTGAAATACGTCACGGGGCTCATCACGGAAAAAGGAGTGCTTTCCCCGCCGAGCGCGGCGGCGTTGCTGAAACTGATGATGACATGAGCTTGAGAGAATTGCGCGTGCGCGGCAGGAATTTGGCCTTCGTACGCGAAATACAGACAGGTATGCTATTGTTAGCCTGATTATATTTTACGGGAGGAAACGAAAATGAGTATCAAAGTGGCGATCAACGGGTTCGGCCGGATTGGCAGGCTCTGTTTGCGGGCGATTCTCGCTTCTCCGGGCGACATAGAGGTTGTGGCGGTAAACGATTTGGGCGCGGCCGATTTGCTGGCGCATTTACTCAAGTACGATTCGACTCATGGCATTCTCGCAGCCGACGTGACGGCGGCGGACGGCGTCATGACGGTGGGCGGGCAAAAGATCAAGCTGCTGTCGGAGAAAGATCCGGCGGCGTTGCCGTGGAAAGCTCTCGGCGCCGATGTGGTCATTGAGTCCACCGGGCGCTTCACGGCGCGGAAAGACGCGGCCAGACATCTGGAGGCGGGAGCAAAAAAAGTGATCCTATCCGCTCCGGCCAAAGACGAGGATATCACGGTCGTCATGGGCGTGAACGAGAATAAATACGATCCGGCCGCGCATCATGTCCTTTCGAACGCCTCCTGCACGACAAATTGCCTGGCTCCCGTCGCCAAAGTCATCCTCACGGAGTTCGGCATCGAAAAAGGCATGATGACGACGACACATTCCGTCACGAACGATCAGCGCATTCTTGATCTTGAGCATAAGGACTGGCGGCGCGCGCGGGGCGCGTTTCAATCCATGATTCCGACGACGACGGGCGCGGCTAAAGCTGTGGCGCTTGTTCTGCCGGAACTGAAAGGCAAAATGAACGGGCTGGCCGTGCGTGTGCCGACCCCGAATGTCTCGCTTGTGGATTTAGTCGTCCTCACGAGCAAGAATGTAACGACGGAAGAAGTGAACGCCAAGCTGAAGGCCGCGGCGGAAGGCCCGCTCAAAGGCATTTTGGCTTACACGGAGCTGCCGCTTGTTTCCCGCGATTTTAACGGCGACGCGCACAGTTCCATCGTGGACGGGCTTTCCACTATGGTGCTCGGAGGCAATTTGTTGAAAGTGTTCGCCTGGTATGACAACGAATGGGGTTACTCCAATCGCGTTATTGATCTGGTAAAATATTGCGCCGGCAAGGGGTATTAATAAATTGGCCGGAGAATGAGTGAGGACGAAAGAAATGCGCCGGACGAAGATCATCTGCACAATGGGGCCTGCTTCCGATGCGCCGGAAACAGTGGGCAAAATGATAGCGGCGGGCATGAACATCGCCCGGCTGAATTTTTCCCACGGCAACCACGAGGAGCATGCGAAACGGATACACACTCTCCGGATGGAAGCGCTGAAGGCTGATTATGACCTCGGGATACTGCTTGACACAAAAGGGCCGGAAATCCGCACCGGCACCATGCCGGACGACGGGGTGGAACTGGCGGCCGGCCAGGACTTTACGCTGGATTTGCTTGAGGAAACCGGCTCTGTTTCCCGCGTGTCGATCAATTATGAGGATTTGTGGCGGGATGTCAAGGAGGGGGACAGCATCCTGCTTGACGATGGTCTGATTGAACTCGGCGTTCTCGCCGCCAGGGACAGCGAAATATTGACCAGGGTCATAAACGGCGGCCGGCTTAAATCGCGCAAAGGCGTGAACGTGCCGGAAGTGGCCATTCAGTTGCCGGCACTGACGGAAAAAGACGTGGCGGATATTGTTTTCGGCATTGAACAGCAGGTGGACTTCATCGCGGCCTCTTTCACGCGCAAAGCGGCGGATGTGCTGGAGGTGCGCACGGTGGTTGAGCAGCACGGCGCCGCCATTAAAATCATCGCCAAAATCGAGAACCGGGAGGGCTTGGCCAATATTGACCAAATTTTGGAAGTGGCCGACGGGATCATGGTGGCGCGCGGCGACCTGGGCGTGGAAATCCCTGTGGAAGAAGTGCCGATCTGCCAGAAGGAGATCATCCGCAAATGCAATGACGCCGGGAAACCGGTCGTCGTGGCTACACAGATGCTTGATTCCATGATGCGCAATCCGCGGCCGACGCGGGCTGAAACCAGCGACGTCGCTAACGCGATTATAGACGGCGCCGACGCGATCATGCTTTCCGGGGAGACGGCCGCCGGAGCCTATCCACTCCAATCGTTGGAAATAATGGCAAAAATCGCCGGACGGACCGAGGAGATCATGTTCCAGAAGTCCGAGCCCCAGATATCCTATCATCCGAATGTGGCCGAGGCCATAGGTCACGCCAGCACCACCATCGCCCGCGATTTGGGTGCGTCAGCCATCATCACGCCGACGCAATCCGGCATCACGGCCCGCATGATTTCCAAATTCCGCAGCAAGGCGCCGGTCGTGGCGGCCACGCCGCTGGCGGCCACGGCGCGCGCTCTCAGCATCAATTGGGGTGTTTATTCCGTGCTGATCCCGGAAATTCAGGAGACGGACGAATTGCTCTCTGTCTCTGTAAACGAGGCTTTGGCGAAAAATTATGTCAAAACGGGCGACGTGGTCGTCCTGACCGCCGGAGTGCCGGTCGGCAAAGTGGGCGCAACAAATCTGATTAAGGTTCAGGTGGTGGGCAACGTTCTGGGCCGGGGTCTGGGCATCGGCCGCGAGCGTTACACCGGCACGGTGAACACGTCGCTGGAAGCGGACGAATTCAGGGCCGGCGATATCCTGGTCGCGCCTTATACCGACTTGGAGCATATTTCTGTCATGTCCAAAGCCGGCGCCGTCATTGTGGAATCAGGTGGGCTTACCTCACACGCCGCCATAGCCGCCTTGCAGTTTGGCATTCCGACGATTGTAGGCGTACAGGACGCCATGCTCAACATGAAGAATGGCGCCACCATCACAGTCGATGCTCTGACCGGAGTTGTGTATGAGGGCGCGGTCATGATGATCTGATAACCTGAGCGAGGGACAATGCAGGAACATCAGCCGGAAGAAGGACAAATACTGGTTTTTACCACAGACGCCGAACTGTACCGTGACGTTTACCGGGCACGGATTGTCGGCGTTTTTCCTGACCGCGTGGATTTGAGCATCCCGTTGCACAAAGGCTATCTTCTGCTCATTCCGATTGGCACGACTTTGCGCGTTTTGCCGCCGGGGGGCAATCAAGTGCTGATGTCCCAGGTGATTTCGCGGCAGACGGCGGAAAAAATCTGGAGCATCAGCATACCGCGCCCGGAACGGCGCACACGCGGGAGCTTGGTCATCGCCATCGGCAGCGGCAAAGGAGGAGTCGGCAAGACGACTCTCAGCATAAATCTGAGCCTGGCGCTTTGCCGCATGGGAAAACGGGTACTCGTTCTCGACGCCGACATCGGCATGGCCAACGTGGAAGTGCTGCTGAAGCTGAACACGCCGCGCAACCTGAGCAATGTGTTGAACGGGGAATGTAGTCTGCATGACGTGGTCACGGACGCGCCGGGCGGGTTGAAAATAATTCCCGGCTCCAGCGGGATTTCTACATTCACGACGCTGGACGCGCTGCAGTTCAATCGCATTCTTTCCGGGTTTGCCGACCTGGAGCCGGAGTTCGATATTTTTGTGATCGACACGGGCGCGGGAATTTCCGAGCTTGTCCTCAAATTTCTTGAGGCGGCGGATCAGCTGATCCTTATCACCACGCCCGAACCCCACGCCCTGATGGACACCTATTCCGTGGCCAAAGCCCTCGCCTGCCGCGGCGGCGGAGTCAACCCGCTCATGGTTTTCAACCGCTGCGAATCTGAGAGTGAAGCTTGGCGCGGCCTTGACAAATTTCATCGAGCCACGGTGCAATTTCTCCGCAAAAAACCGGAAATGCTCGGCTGGATCCGCGAGGAAAAAAAGGTGCCCCAGTCGCTGAAAATTCAGGTGCCGCTCCTTTTGAGCGAGCCGGACGGGGAATACGCGCGCCAGATTGCGGCGATGGCCGGGCGGCTGACCGGGGAGGCGGTGAAGGAGCGGAAAACCTCCGGCATCGTGGCTTTCTTCAACCGCATGAAAAAGGGCCTGCGCTGACTCAGGCGGTTATTCGGGAGCGGTTCTCCTGGTGCGCAGGCTTTCATAAAAAACAGCGGCGGAGGTTTCAATGTAGGCAGCCAGGCAGTACAGCGGCAGCAGCAGCAGGGCGATGGAGACGATCTGAACGGCGGCGTCCGGCAGCAAAAGAAATTTGTGCAGCAAAGCCGAGGCGAAAGAAAGCAGGTATACCCAGACAAAGAGCAGGGCAGCCCAACCGGCGAAGCTGAGATAAAGGAAGAAAAGACGCGCTTTGGATCCGTCCATCATCTGCCGGCTGGCGGTGATCGCCCCCGTCCCGCGTCCCTCGCCGCTTATGTACGGCCTGTCTTGCCGGATGTAAAACGTCAGCGCGTAGCTGTGCATTTTGATGATGCCCGGCACGGCCAGCAGCAGCGTCCAGCAGGAAATAAACAAATTATAGTAGAAAAACAGCACGAAACATTGAGGATAAACTTTTAAGCCGGCAAACACGGATTCCGCGGCGGGGGACTGCCCGCGGGCGATGGCCAGGAAATAACCGGCCAGCCCGTGACGAAACACGCAGCCCACCAACAGGGTGACCGTGCCCTGGGCGAACCTGGTCATGTCCTCATCGTGCCAGATCAAGTCGATGACTATAACCGGCAGGGCGATAAAAACGCTGGCCATAAAAAGCACCAGCGCTGATTTCAGCCATTGCCCGCCGAGCAGTTCGCGGGCGCGCTCCCTGATGGCGGAGCTGGAAAGCGGTTGTCCCATTTTTTTCACCTCAAACATTTTTTTGGAGCAATGTATCACGGAGACGGAGGAGTGAACGGCATGGACATGCGCCTGGCGACGGCGGAGCAGATGAGGCGGATAGACGCGCGGGCCATCGGAGATTTAGGGCTGCCCGGCATCGTGCTGATGGAAAACGCGGCCCTGGCCATAGCGGCGGAAGCGGAAACTTATCTGCCGGGCGGACGCGGAAAAACGCTGATTCTGGCCGGCCGGGGCAACAACGGCGGAGATGGC
>JAISQG010000104.1 GCA_031274335.1 Gracilibacteraceae bacterium | reverse complement strand
GATAACACTTACCTCTAATAACAGCGGCTCTGCCGAAGCGATCAAAATCGAAGGCTCCGCTCTGGCGGCGGCCCTGTTCGGCACAAAAGCCGACGGAACAACGCCTTCGGGTGTGACAGCCACTTCCGGCGAACTGGAACTGGCGCGCGGGCAAAACGCCCGGGCCACGATAGTGGTGAACGGAGCGGAGATGACCGTCGAGCGCGCGAACAACTCCATTGAGATCGACGGGCTGAACATCGAGCTCAAGGGCACGACCGCCCCGAGCGACCCCTCGATCACCTTCACCGCCACATTGGACACGGAGGCGGTCACGGCGCGGGTCAAAGAATTTGTCGAGCAGTACAACGCCATTGTCAAACTGATCAACGACCAGATTTCCACGCGCGCGGACCGCAATTACCAGCCGCTGACGGACGCGCAGAAAAAAGAGATGAGCGACAATGAGATCGCGAACTGGGAGGCCAAGGCCAAGTCCGGGCTGCTTTACGCCGACTCGACCCTGAGCGGCATCCTCAGTTCCATGCGCACGGCGCTTTTCTCTGTGACGGAGGGCGCGGGCGGCGTCATGGGGGACATCGGCCTCCAGACCGGCGATTTCTCCTCCGGCGGATATAAGTCGAACGGTCAGATTGTTTTTGACGAAACAAAATTCCGCGCGGCGCTGGCCGGCAACCCGGACAAAATCAAAGCTCTTTTTACCTCGCAGTCGGACAAAGCGTTTAATATGGAAGCCTCTTACGCTGACGTCACGGAGCGCTTCAACGAATCGGGCTTTGCCCTGCGCATCTCCGACATTCTGCAGCGTGCCGTCACGACGCGGACGCCGAAAGGCTCCCTCCTGGAAATCGCCGGGCTAAAGGACGACCGCACGGATTTGAGCAATACTCTGACGCGCCAGCTTGACTCCATCGACGCGCGAGTCAGCGAGTTGCAGAAAAAACTGGCGGCTGAACGCCAGCGCTACTGGAACCAATTTACAGCGCTGGAAAAATATATACAGCAAATGAACACGCAAAGCTCCATGCTGTTCAGCGACTACAGCACTCAATGACAGTCCTTATCTATCAAAACGAGGTGAAAAAATGGCCGTGCCCAACCCTTACCAAAATTACAAGCAGCAGTCCATTTATATGATGACGCCGCCGGAATTATTGCTGCTGCTCTACGACGAGCTAGTGAAGCGGGTGCATCTCAGCATGAAGGCCCTGGAAGCCAAAGAGGTTGATGCGGCGCACAAAAACCTTTTGCGCGCGCAGGACATCATCCGTTATTTATCCGTCACGCTCAAAGACGGATATGAAATCTCGGAGGTGCTGGACAGCCTCTACGACTATTTTTTGCAGCAGCTCGTCTTGGCCAATGTGCGCAAAGACCCCCTGATACTGGAGGAAATTCTGCCGATGATCGAGGAATTGCGCGACGCCTGGCAGCAGGCGAAAAAAAACTATAGGGAATGACGATGGGTATAAAGGAAAAGCTGGCGCTGCGCCGCGAGCAGTACGGACGCCTGTATGAGGCCGGCGAGGCTTTTCTGGCCATGCGGGAACCGACGATGGAGGATGTGGAGAATTTTATTCTGACGCGGGAACGCTGCGTTCTGTCGATCCGGGAGGAACCTATTCTCCGGACAGAGCACATCCGCTGGCAGGAGGCGCTCACGGGCGCCGCCCCCCCGTCCGGCGCGGAGGAAGAGGAAACGGCCCGCTCGTATGAGGAAACCCGGGAACTGAATCACAAGGTGCTGAACCAGGATCAGGCCGTGCTGATGCGTCTCAAATGGCTGGAGCAAAAACATGCCGGGACGCCGGAACCAAAACCCGCGCGGCGAAAAGCGGAAGGCTATGGGGAGCAGGCGGAAAATCAGGTGGGACGGATTTACGACCGCTTGCGCTGATTAATTTGGATAAAGGGTGAGGAACAATGAAGGTCGAGGGTCTGGGCACTCTGTATTATCAGAGAAAAGTATCGGAGCACAAAGGTTCGCCGTCCGGCGGCAAGACAGCTACCCGCCAGGATCAGGTGACGCTTTCGCCTGACGCCCAAAAAGTCGCCGAAGATGCCAGGTTGGAAACCGTCAGAAAACAGGAGCGCCTGGACGGCATCAAAGCGCGCGTGGAAGGCGGAACTTACTCCGTGCCGAGCGAATATGTGGTGGATGCCATTTTGCGCCGGGCCGGCATCGGCTCCGGCAGGATATGATTATGCCACAGGACTATTGGGATTTTTTGGAAAACTACTGCGACTTCTACGAAGAACTGGTGCGTCTGGAAGAAGAAAAGATGCGGATCATCGTCGAAAATAAGCCGCATCTCCTCGAAGGAATCATCAAGCAGGAAGAGGCGGCCGTCATGAAAGCGCAGGGCCTGGAGATAAAAAGGCAAGAACTCCAGGATGCCTGGGGAGCGCCGGGCCGGACCCTGCGGGAGATCACTGAGACGGCGGAGGGCGCGGACAAACTTAGAGCGCGCCGTCTGCACAGCCGCTTGCGCGGCTCGGTGGAAACCCTGAAGGCCATGAACCAGACGAGCGCGGATGTGATCGTCGGACGTCTGAAGCAAATAGAAGGCGTGATCAGGGAATTAAGCGAAAACGGCGCCGCACCGGGCGGTTCACTCATAAACCGTTCCGTCTGATAAACAAAACCGGAGGATATATTTTATGGTCAGAGCGACATTTCAGGGCATGTACACTTCACTCAGCGGCATCATCGCCAGCCAGGCCAACCTGGATGTCACAGCCCAAAACCTTACGAACATTCTGACTAAAGGCTATACGCGTCAGCGCGCCGATCTCTTGGCTATCGGCGACGCTGGCGTTTATTCCCATATCGCGAACCCGCAGGCGCTTCATATCGGGCAGGGCGTGAATGTTTTCAACACGAGCCAGCTGCGCAACGCCGGTTACGATATGCGCTACCGCGAAGAAAACACGAAATACGGTTATTATGAAACAAAGCTGTCAGGCCTGGAAGATGTGGAGCGCGTGCTGGACGAAATAACCCTTTCGGAAGGCGGCGGCGGCATCCAGGAGCAATTGCTCGTTTTGCTGGACAGCCTGCAGGACATCGCCGACAAGGCCAGCGACAAGGATTACAGCGTCATCGCCCGCAACAACGCCGCCAAAATCACGCAGCTTCTGAATGAGCAAAGCCGCGAACTGCAGAAAATTTATGACCAGCAGTATGACGATTTCAGCGTGACGGTGGGTAAAATCAACACGCTGATCAAGAGCATTTCCGAACTGGACAAAATGATCCACAAGGACGAGACTTACGGCAATCCCTCGCATGAGCTGAAGGATTTGCGCAATTATCTCCTGGACGAGCTTTCGGGCTATTTGCCCATAGAATACACGCCCACCTCCTATTCTGATGATATGGTCAAGCTGATGCGCGATTCCCTGCCGCATGAAAACGACCCGTATCCGAACGCTTCCGCCAGCATAGAATATTCCGTCAGCATCGTCAGCTACGATGCCTCGGGCAATAAAGTTCTTTTGCCGCTCGTGCAAAACAACGGCCATTACGCGACCCTGACCCTGGAAACCTACACCAACCACAACAACTACGTGAGCTCCGGCGACGCGCTCCCGCGCCTGACCCTCGAGTACCCGCCTTTTTCCGGCGTCGGCTCGGGGCCCGACATGTATGTGCCGGGCACCAATCCGCCTGTTTCCCTGGACGGACAAAAATTTTCCCTGACGGCGGATCAGCTGGCAACCGGCAATTTGCCGACGGATACGACCGGCAGCAATAATCTGACGATAAAAAGCGGCTCCGTCGGGGCTTATCTGGATCTCCTGTCGGGCGACGGCGTTTTCGGCACGGCGGAGGCGGATAATTACGGCATCCGCTATTACCAGAAAATGCTTGATGTGTTCGCGCAAACATTCGCCAAAGAAATGAACACCATCAACCAAGCCGGCAGCGGAGGCACCGGAGCTTTGCTGTTTACAGACGACAGCGGCACAGGAACCGCTAACCTGAAGGCCGGCAATATCAAGGTGTCGGACGCTTGGAACGCCGACGCGGGCGCATTGGAAACGACGGTGTCTTCATCGCCGCTGGGGGAGGAAAACGACAATATCCTGAGCATGATCGCTTTGTTTGACCGCAAAGACATCCCGTTCAACGGCACGACTGTTTCCGGCGGCACCGTGCTGACCTACGAGGGAGGAATTACTTCGTTTCACGCCAATCTGGGTGTCACGCTCGGCATTGACAAGAGCACCGTCTCCAGTTTGTCGTCCACTTATAAAATGAATGTGGAAAATCTTGATTCCTACCGCCAGTCGGTTTCCGGGGTCGATGAAAACGAGGAAGTAGCCGGCATGCTGATGTTCCAGAAGGCTTATTCCGCGGCCGCCCGTATGCTGACGACTATGGATGAGATGCTGGATCTGGTGGTCAACAGAATGGGCATCGTGGGCAGATAAAAAATTTTGAATCTGACGGAGGTGGATTTTAATGCGGGTCACATCAGTCATGATGGGCAAATCATATCAGATAAACCTGAACAAAACGCAGTCGGCCCTGAATGACGCGGCTACAACTATGGGAAATTCCCGAAAATTCCAGCGCATAGCGGATGATCCCGCCGGCGCGGCCAGGGCCTTTCAGCTGCGGCAGGAATACAGCAAGCTGGAGTCTTACAAGAAGAACGCGGAAAACGCCCAGGGGCGCCTTGACACGGCGGACACCGCGTTGCAGGATATTCTCACCATGCTTAATTCGGTGAAAGACCGGATTGTCAGCGCGGCGAACGGCACCTGGGGCCCGGGCGACCGCCCGATTATGGCCGAGGAAATTCAGGCCACGCAAAAGGCCATCCTGCAGAACCTGAATCTTTCGTTCACGGGGCAATATGTGTTCGGCGGAACGCAGGCCGGCACGCCGCCGCTCACGATCGGTGCGGACGGGCGGCTACGGTTTCAAGGCCATCCGCTGGAGGATGATCCTTCATATTACACCAATCCGCCCTTTTTCACCGACACCATGCAGGATTTAATGGAGCAGGAGGTGCTCGTGGACTTCGGCTTTGGCATCAACCCGGCTCAGTCCGAAACCGGCTTTGACGTCAGCCTGTCGGCGGCGCGTTTTCTCGGTTACGGCACGGACGCTGCCGGGATGACGAACAATTTGTACAATCTACTGGAAGACATTTCAACGGCTTTGGATGACCCGGCTTTTACACAAGCCGCCTTCGGCCCCTATCTCGATAAATTCAACGAGGTGCACAAGAACTTTCTGACCAATGTCACAGACATGGCGGCCAAATCCCAGACAGTGAATTATACGTTAAACCGGGTTGAAAACAGCTTGCTCGCAACAGCGGAAAAGCAGAATTACGTGGAAACAGTGGATCCGGCAAAGGCGGTAACAGACTGGAAATGGCAGGAGTTTGCCTATCGGTCAGCCCTGGCTATCGGCCAGCAGATTCTGCAGCCTTCTTTGCTTGATTACCTGAGCTGATAAAACAAGAAATAAAGGGAAAAGGAGGGATTGATATGCAACCGCTGCTGAAGATACAGACCATTCCGGTGACTTTGGCCGTGAATGTCCAGTACGCGAAACTGGAAGTCTCGCAGACGGAAGCCAGCGTGGACGTTACACGGGACAGGGGCGGATTTACGATCACCAGCGATCCAATCAAACTGCATATCGACAGTTCAGAATCCAGGGCCAGCACGGGGTTGAAAACGGTGTACCGGGCTGTTTCCGAGGCGGCGAAACGCGGAGTGCGCCTCGGTTACGACGGGGTGGGCCGCATCGCCGAGGACGGCAATTTTATGATGGACATCCAAATCAAGGAAAACACGATTCCGGCGCTGGCCGCGCGCAGCATCGACTACAGCCTGCCGAATATGCAAATGGCTTTTATCCCGGCTACCGGGCCGGATATTTCCTGGGATCCGCCGGAATTATCCATGTCCTATGAAATGGATAAGCTCAATTTTGACTGGCGCACGCAAAATCGGCCGGAATTGCAGTTTATACCGGGCGATATCGAAATAGAAGTGGAGCAGTACAGCAAAGTGGTGATAGAATATCTCGGCGAACCCGTGTATGTGCCGCCGAGCGCGGCTCCGGGTGGCAATCTGGAGGCCTGGGCGTGAGAGGCGCGGATACGGATGCCCTGGCAGAGACAATACAGATCAAAACCGCTGATTACGGCGAAATCGAGGTAAAACGGGACAGCATCCTGCATTTTGCGGGCGGATTGTTTGCTTTTGAGGATGAGCGGGATTTTGTCATTATTAATTATGAATTTGCCGCTCCGGACAGCCCGATCAAATGCTTGCAAAGCGTATCAGGCACCGTCAGTTTCACGATAATGGATCCGTTTTGTTTCCTGCCCGATTACAGCCCCGTTCTGCCGGAGCAGGAGAAAAAAGATCTGGGATGCGCCGATGAAGCCGATTTGCGCTATTTTGTCATAGCGGTTGTTTCCCGGCCCATTCAAAACACGGTCGTCAATCTGCTATGCCCGATCGTCATCAATACAAAAAACCGGCGCGCGGCGCAGGTTATTTTAGAGAACCCGCAATATCCGATGCAGTATCGGATATTTGCTTCTGAGGAAGTGACATAATGCTGGTCATCGGGAGGAAGAAAAACGAGGCGCTGATCATTAACGGCAACATCGAGGTTATCGTGGCGGAAATCACGGGCGAACGAGTGCGGCTCGCGATTAACGCGCCAAAGGATGTGGTTGTTTTGCGCCGGGAACTTCATGAAGCCGGAGAATTAAACCTCCTGGCCAGCAAACGGGCTGAGGCCGCCGATCTCAGAGATCTGGACCTGGCACTCAGCCGAAAAAATTGCCCATGAGCATTGCCGCAGTAAAAGAATACTTAAAGCCTTTCGGCTTAGACGGAAAAATTTTGCAATTTTCTGTTTCCAGCGCGACGGTAGATCTAGCCGCGAAAGCCCTAGGGGTCGAACCGGCCCGCATCGCCAAAACTCTGTCTTTGCGCGCCGGAGACGGTTGCTTGTTGCTGGTGACAGCCGGGGATGTCAAAATAGACAACCATAAATTCCGCGCTGTTTTTCAAATGAAAGCGCGGATGCTGACTGCGGAGGATGCTTTGCGCATGACGGGCCACGCCGTGGGCGGCGTATGCCCTTTTGCCCTGCCGGAAGGGGTCGATGTTTACGCCGATGAATCGCTGCTGCGGTTTGACACGGTGTTTCCGGCCTGCGGCAGCGGCAACAGCGCAATAGAACTGAGGCCGGAGGAACTGGAACGCTACGCCGCCATCAAGCGATGGGTGGATGTTTGCCGGCTGCCATAGTCATGGTCAATTTTCCCGGCGGCGGCGGAAAAAATCAAGCAGCTCTTCATCGTTTTCTTCTTCAACCACGCTGCGCAGAAAAGGCGGCAAACCTGTGCTGGAGGCCGTTTCTTCCAATCCGCCGGGAATAAAAGTCAGTTTTTCCATCGGAGCGTCTGTTTCCAGCAACATGGGAACTATAATGGCATCCGCTTCTTTGTCCAGCGGTTCATTGGGTGTCTCCAGCCAGGTAATCGTATCCTGAGCATCGCCTTCGGAAGCCGCGTCAAGCCAAATGCCGGTTTCCGGTTCAGTCTCCGCAGCCGGTTCGCCGGAGGGACCCATCCAAAGGATTTCCTGCGTTGACGGCAGTTCCAGCCGTATTATTTTGTCGTCAAAATCAGCATCATCCTCCGGCGTCGCCGATCCTTCGGCTTCTTCTTGGGGTTCGGCGACCGACACAAATACGGCTTCTTCTTCCCGAGGTTCGGCAACCTGCGCAAACACGGCTTCTTCTTCCCGAGGTTCGACGACCGGCGCAAACACGGCTTCTTCTTCCCGAGGTTCGTCGACCGGCTCAAACACGGCTTCTGCTTCCCGAGGTTCGACGACCGGCTCAAACACGGCTTCTGCTTCGCGAGGGTCGTCGGCCGGCTCAGACACGGC
>JAISQG010000130.1 GCA_031274335.1 Gracilibacteraceae bacterium | reverse complement strand
TAACAATCCACTTTTATTAATTTTTACCATATTATGTTCCCAGCATGGCGCGCAATTCCCGGCAGCAGACATCATAATCCGGCGAAGCTCGGTAAGCCTCTCCCCTGGCGCCGGGGTTTTCGAGCACCCGGCCGGCGCGTCCATCTCCCCCGCCGCCCCAGACAAGGATTCTTTCACCGAGAAAAGCCGCTTCTTCTATGCTGTGTGTCACAAGCAGAAAAGTCAGTCCCTCCGCTCTCAGCGCCCGCACCGCCTCTTGCAACGTTTCCCGTGTCAAAGC
Source organism: Gracilibacteraceae bacterium (assembly GCA_031274335.1). Lineage (GTDB taxonomy): Bacteria > Bacillota > Desulfitobacteriia > Desulfitobacteriales > Syntrophobotulaceae > JAIRRL01. Next base: position 7,237 of record JAISQG010000130.1, on the reverse strand, counting down.
GTCCAGGGCGGAAAAGGGCTCGTCCATCAGCAACAGAAGCGGCTCGCTCACGAGCGCCCTGGCGATAGCCACGCGCTGTCTCTGGCCGCCGGAAAGACGCCCCGGATACTTATCCCGCTGCTCCCACAGATCCAGTTTTTTCAGCGCGCGCTCCGCTTCCGCCCGCGCCGCCGCCGGGCGGCGTCTGAGAACGAGGGGCAGCATCGTGTTGGCTAACACGGTTTTCCAAGGGAAAAGGCCGTATTCCTGCAAAATAAGGCTGATGTCCGCGTGGGGGCTGCGCAGGAGCTCGCCGGCCAAATAAACTTGGCCCTCCAACGGCTGAAGCAGCCCGGCCGCCAAATGCAGAAGTGTGGTTTTCCCGCAACCGGAGGGGCCTATGACCGCCCAACATTCTCCCGGCGCGATCCGCAGCGACACGGCGCGGAATAAAAGCTCTTCACCATCCCCCGCTCCCCGTTTCGCCGCGCCATAGCCAAAACTAACATTTTCCAGCCGGAGCATCACTTTTCTCCGCCGGCGGCCGCGGCCAGACTTCCGTCCACCATTTCGGCATAAGGGTAGGCTTTTTCCAGCAAACCGCGCTCCACAAGCCAATCCATCACGCGAGCCAAGTCTTCTTCCGCCGGCAGGGTGCCGGGAGTGTAGGACGGGGTCGGGTAATCAGCGCTGAGTTCCGCCGGAACATTGGCCGTTTCCAGGCAAAAATCACGATAATCATCCGGGTTTTCGTTCACCGCGCGCATCGCGTCAAAATAAGCAGCGAGCACCTTGCCCACGTCATCACGCCGCTCGGCCAGCGCGGCTTCGGAGGCCAGTACCACGGACTGCGATAGATTGAGACCCAGGGCCGTGTCGTCAATCAGAACCGGACAGCCGGCCCGCACGGCATAGGAAGCGAGCGGGTCAGGCAGGATGGCCATTTGGATGTCCCGCCCTTCAATCAGCGCCTCCACCCGGAGCATAAGATTCGGCATGCTGATAACCCGCACATCGGAAAGATCCGGGGCAAAATACCCCAGGGCTGCGAACTGCGTCAGCAGATAATCCATCATGGTATTGCTGGAAATAGCTACGGTCCGTCCGGCCGCTCCCGCGATTTTTTTATCCGCCGCATCCTCCGCCGGTGCCGCCAGCCCGCCGCCCGGAGAACCGAGCAGCAGAAAACGCCCTTCGGCCGGCGTCGCGCCAAAAGCGACGGCCACGATTTTTGTACCCGTTCCGCCTTTGCGCATGAGAGCCTGTACAATCATGTCGTTCATCGCCATATCCAGCTCGCCGGCCTCCATCGCCTTGGACTGGTCGGCGCTACTGTTAAAGGGCACGAGTTCAGCCGCAACGCCGTGCGCGGCAAAAAAACCCTCTTTTTCCGCCACATAAAAAGGAATCGAATCGTCAATGCGCAGCAAGCCGATCCTGACCGGCGTCCCCAAGGCCCTCCCGTCCGTTTCCGCGATGTTTCCCCCGCAGCCCGCACCAAGGAGCGCGCATAGCGTCAATAAAAAAATCATCCGGAGCCTTCGTGCCAATTTTCCAACCTCCTATACTAGAAATATTCGCAATATTCGGTCGCATTTCTCACAGCACATCCACATAATCACCGGCTAAAGCCTTGTTCATGCTGCGGATAGCGCAAAATTTGCCGCACATGGAACAGGTGTCGTCCTCGGCCGGCGCGGCAGCCGCCCGGTAGCGGCGCGCTTTTTCGCCGTCCAAAGCCAGCGCGAATTGCGCTTCCCAGTCCAGCGCGCGCCTCGCCTCACTCATGCGCCTGTCCGCTTCCCGCGCCCCGCGGATGCCTTTGGCGATGTCGCCGGCGTGCGCCGCTATTTTAGAGGCGATAATTCCTTCCTTCATATCTTCCAGATTCGGCAGCGCCAGATGCTCCGCCGGCGTGACGTAACAGAGAAAAGCCGCTCCGGCCGCCGCCGCCGCCGCTCCGCCGATCGCAGAAGTGATATGGTCGTAGCCGGGTGCGATGTCCGTGACCAGCGGGCCGAGAACGTAAAAAGGAGCGCCCTTGCAAATTGTCTGCTGGAGTTTCATATTGGCGGCAATCTGATCGAGCGGCATATGTCCCGGCCCTTCCACCATGACCTGCACATCTCGCGCCCAGGCGCGCTCTGTCAACTCGCCCAGCCGCACGAGCTCCTCAATTTGGCACTGATCGGAAGCGTCCTCTATGCAGCCGGGCCGGCAGGCGTCGCCCAAACTGATCGTCACGTCGTATTCCCGGCATATTTCCAGCAATTCATCATAATACTCAAAAAAAGGGTTTTCCTCCCCGGTCATCGACATCCAGGCAAAGACAAGCGAACCGCCGCGGGAGACGATGTTCATCAGGCGCTTGTTTTCCCGGATTTGCGCGATGGTTTTGCGGGTAATTCCGCAATGCAGTGTGACAAAATCCACGCCGTCTTCCGCGTGCGCACGCACCACCTGCAAAAAATCTCGCGCTTTCAGTTCGTCCAGCGGGCGCTGAAAATGAATCACGGAATCATACACCGGCACGGTGCCGACAGCGGCCGGACACTCCCGCACGAGCAATCGCCGGAATTCGCGCGTGTCGCCGTGAGAGCTCAAGTCCATGACGGCATGAGCGCCCATAGCCACGGCCGTGCGCACCTTGTCCATCTCCAGGGCGTAATCTGTTTTATCCTTGGAGACACCGAGATTCACGTTTATTTTTGTGCGCAGCATGGAACCAATGCCCTCCGCGCTTAAGCACTTGTGGCGGCGGTTGGCTGGGATCACCGCCGTGCCCGTGGCTACAAGCGCCCGCAGTTCTTCCGCCGGCATTTGCTCCTTCCGAGCCGCCGTTTCCATCTCCGGCGTGATGACGCCCATTCTGGCGGCTTCTTTTTGAGTCGCATAATTGTCCATGATCCTTCTCCTTCAGTATTTCCTCGCTCATTATACGGCAAAAAATCAGCGCTGGCAAGTTTTCCTTAACGATGGGTGTAGATAAATAATCGGTAAATGGGCTACTGTTCAGACCCCTGTCATTGCGAGCCGCCGCAGGCGCAACAGGGAGACATGCCAAAAACTGACGGGTGACAACAAAAGCCTGGCGACCATGTTGGAATGTCGCGGCAATAACCCTACCCACTAACCCATCTGAACGGTAACGTAAATGGTGATTGGTAATTTCCGGCACAAAAAAAAGCGCCTCGGCGGGCGCTTACGGCAAATGCCATATTGTAATGATTGATTGATGTGTCCCTAACGCTTGATCTCCGCGTTGGCGAGTTTTTCGTAATAGAGAGCCAAGGCCCCGTGGTCTTTGGCCTCATGCCCATCCGCCCGGAGCGTCTGCATCATTTCCATGACTGCCGCCGTCAGCGGCAGCGGAGCGCCGACCTCATGCCCGGTATCCAGCACATTGTTCAAATCCTTGATATGCAGATTGATGCGAAAGCCGGGATCGAAGCGCCGATCCATAATCAGCGGCGCTTTCGCGTTCAAGGCGGCGCTGCCGGCCAAACCTCCTTTGACGGCCTCGTAAACCTTCTCCGGCTCGACGCCGGCTTTGGCGGCCAGGAGCAGCGCCTCCGACACGGCGGCGATATTCACGGCCACGATGATTTGGTTCGCCAGTTTGGTCACATTGCCGGCTCCCAGCTCACCGCAAAGAACGACAGAAGCGCCCATTTTTTCCAGAAGAGGCTTCGCTTCGGCAAAATCATCTTCACACGCGCCAACCATAAAAGACAACGTGCCGTCGATGGCTTTGGGCTCCCCGCCCGAAACAGGGGCGTCGATAAAGCGCACTCCGCGCTCCGCCAGCCGCGCTCCGATTTCGCGGCTGACAAGAGGCGCGATGGAACTCGTGTCAATGACGAGCGCGCCGGGCTTCGCGCCTTGAAGCACGCCGTTCTCCCCCAGAATGACTTCTTTTACCTGGGGTGAATTGGGCAGCATCGTAAAAATCACGTCCGCCTGCTGTGCCGCCGCGCAGGGGGATTCCGCCACCGCCGCGCCCAGCGCCGCCAATTCATCCATAGCTGATTTTTTGTTGTCTCGCACAACGAGGCTGTACCCCGCCTTAACCAGGTTTTTGCTCATGGGTTTGCCCATGATACCCAAACCGATAAAACCGATTTTCATAGCCGCCCTCCTAAGGAACTGTATTCAACAGCTTCAGTATAACACGGGCAACCCGCTCTGCAAAGAGCAAATTCAGTTCAGGGCGTCATACCCTGTTTCTTTTGTGCGGATCCGCATGGCTCCGCGCAGGTCATAGCTGAAAATCTTTCCGTCCCCGATGTTGCCCGTGTAAGCTGACTCCTGAATAGCGGCAATGGTTTTCTGCTCCCATTCCTCCGAGGAGACGACGATTTCAAATTTTATTTTCGGTAGCATCGTGATATCGACTTCCGAGCCGCGCACAATCTCCTTGTAGCCCTTCTGCATTCCGCAGCCCATGACCTGGGACACGGTGATGCCGTTCACTTCAATGGAATTCAGGGCTTCCTTGACATCCTCCAGTTTTTCCTCGCGCACAATCGCTTCAATTTTTATCATTTGCTTTCTCCTGTCAGGTTAATCCAGCCCGTTAAAGGACGGGTAGGCCGATTCGCCGTGCTGAGACATATCGAGACCGATCACTTCATCCCGCTTGCTGACGCGCAGAGGGCCAAAAGCCCGCGTTATGCCGGCGCAAATCAGAGTACCGGCTATGGCGAACAGGATCGTGATAACGATGGCCAAAGCCTGGCGGCCCAATTGGGCCGGATCGCCGAAAAACAAGCCGTTCGTGCCATTGATGGCCGCATCGGCAAAAAGTCCCGTCATGAGTCCGCCGAAAATGCCGCCGATGCCGTGACAGCCGAAAGCGTCGAGCGCGTCGTCGATTTTCAGCAGTTTTTTCACGACCGTGATGCCGCCGTAACAGATGGGAGAGACGAGGAAGCCGATGAGCAGTGCGGCCCAGACCGGGACAAAACCCGCGGCGGGGGTAATGCCGACGAGTCCGGCCACCACGCCCGTGCAGGCGCCGATCAGCGTGGGTTTTCCCTGCCGGAGCATGTCAATGAACATCCAAGACAGCAGGGCTGCCGCCGCCGAAGCCGCCGTGGTCATAAAAGCGTGCCCCGCCAGATCATTGGCCGCGAGGGCGCTGCCGGCATTGAAGCCAAACCAGCCGAACCAGAGCAGCGCCATGCCGAGCATGACAAACGGGATGTTGTGGATGCGGTAGGAAACGCGGTCATAACTCTGCCTTCTGCCCAGCAAAAGGCAGAGCACAAGCCCGCTCACGCCGGAGCTGATATGCACGACATTGCCGCCGGCAAAATCCACGGAGTTGAGCCAGCCCGTGCCGAGCAACCCTCCTTCGCCCCAGACCATATGGGCCAGCGGGTAATAAACCACGATGGACCAGAGGCCGATGAAGATAAAAAGAGATTTGAAGTTCATGCGCCCCGCCGCGGAACCGGTTAGGATAGCCGGCGTGATGAGGGCGAACATCATCTGAAAAGCGGCAAAGACAAAGATGGGTATGGAACCTCCTTCCGCTTCCGGGTCGAGCAGATCGCTCATCGTGTACCCGCTCAGTCCGACGTGATCAAAAGAGCCGATAATTCCTCCCGTGTTGCCGCCGAAGGCCATCGTGTAGCCGAGCAAAACCCAAAGCACGATGCCGAGGCCGGTGATGAAAACTGAGGCCATCATGTTGTTGACCACGTTTTTGCGCCGGCCGAGCCCGCCGTAAAAAAAGCCCAGACCCGGCGTCATGATGAAAACCAGCACTGCCGACACGATGATGAATCCGGTATCCCCTGCGTTAACCATGTTTTTTCTTTCCTTTCTAAAGAAAATATAAAAGGCATACGCTCAAAAAGAACGCACGCCTTTGTGCCCTCGCTCAATCAGGATTATAACAGAAAGCGGCACCGCCTGTCAATAGTTTTGCAATGCAACAATGCGACGATGCAACTGTAATAACGAATAACGAATACGCCCGGACATGTTGTGAAAATTTTCCCCGCGCCATGCGCCCCGATTGAGCGATAATCACAGCAAAATCAGTTGATATTGCCGCCGCTTCGCTTTATAATGAAGAACAGAGGAGGCAATAACTTTCGTTCAGCAAAATACTATAAGGGGATGACTTAGTCACATGCCAACAATGCTTTTCCTGATTCTGTACCCGGTCGCGGCCGCGTTTCTGTTGCTGATTATTCCCAAAGGAAAGCCGCGCACCGTTGCCGCCGGCGTTTCAGCGGCGGTGATTTCAGTGGCATCCGTTGTTCTGGCCACGCAGTTTTTTGGCCGGGGCGCCTGTTACTTCGAGGCGGGCAGCCATACGGTTGATTTGGTAATTTTTGCCATAGAAATCATCCTCGGCCTCGTCATCGCAGCGATTTCCATCCGCCGCAAACAGTATCTCGCGCTGGCCCTCATGCTGGCCGGCCTAGCCATGACGGTGATCTATGAAGTAAAATTCGCGGGCACGGTACATGTCGAATACAATTTGTTCATCGACAATGTTTCCGTCATCATGGCTCTTATAATCGGCATCGTCGGCAGTCTGATCGGATTTTTCGCGCTGGGATATATGGAAGAATACCATCGTCACCACGCGGACACACCGGATCGCTCCAATTTCTTTTTCTTCATTGTCTTTGCTTTCCTCGGCGCAATGAACGGCCTGGTCTTTGCCAATAATCTCATGTGGATGTTCTTCTTCTGGGAAATCACGACTTTCTGTTCCTTCTTCCTCATCGGTTACAGTCAGGACGCCGTGGCGACGCGCAACTCCTTCCTGGCCCTGAAACTCAATCTAATTGGCGGCCTGGCTTTTTCGGCGGCGATATTCTTTTTGACGATGAACGCCAAAACCCTCGCCTTGGACGAACTGCAATTTGCGGCTCCGGGCGCCGTTCTTCTACCGGTGGCTCTCCTGGCTTTTGCCGGCCTGACCAAATCCGCGCAAATGCCTTTTAGCGCCTGGCTGCTCGGGGCGATGGTCGCGCCGACACCCGTCTCCGCCCTGCTCCATTCCAGCACTATGGTCAAGGCCGGGGTTTATCTTGTCATCAGGCTTTCGCCCGTTTTCACCCGCGTTGACGGAGGCGAAACCGTGGGACTCTTTGTGGCGCTGGTCGGCGCGGTCACTTTCCTGCTCACCTCCTGCATGGCCATCACGCAAAATGACGCCAAACGCGTGCTGGCTTATTCCACCATCGCCAACCTCGGGCTCATCATCGTCTGCGCCGGCGTCGGCACCTACCAG
>JAISQG010000121.1 GCA_031274335.1 Gracilibacteraceae bacterium | reverse complement strand
GCGGTATAGAACAGCCCCGTATGAGCGCTGTCGCGCGACCCGATTATATGTATCAGAAGGAAGTTTTGCCCCTCATTGATAAATCTTTTGTCAAAAGGGATGCTGACGCCGCGCTGACTGCGAAACGACGTGATTTCCCCGTCCGCGTTCACATATTGCTGTTTGACAAGAGCGGCGCCGTTGAGATATATTTCCCAATTTTCGCCAATTCCGGACAAATACATTCCCGGCATGATGGGGTTGTCGCCATAAAGGCTTTCAAACTGCCGGGGGTCTATCGTGAAAGGGATCAGGATCGTGAAATCCTCGATTTTGCGCGGTTTGACGGACAGGAACGCAGCGTCGCCGCCGGATCCGTTCGCGGGCAGAAGAGACATGACCAGCGGGCGGCCGTGTCCCCCGGGCAACTCCAAATCCCAGTCCGTCAATTCCGGATCCTTGAGGGACGCGTAGGCCGGTTCAAAGCCGTTTTTGATAAAACACGGCGCAGCCGTTAAATCCGTGTAAAAGGGATCGTTTCTCACCGCGTATCCGCCGATGAGGCTGTAAAATATAATGCCCAGTATGAGGAGCATGACAAATAGCGCGCCCCATACGGCGATATTTTTCCTCAGCGCGTTTTCGCTGGTTGGCCTGTCAATACGCCCGGGCATCAATATCACCCTGGGTGATCGTTGCGGCGTCGAAGACGGTTTCATCGACATAGGCCATCTTGTTTGGCGTATTGCCCGCCTCCAATTGCCGGATTATTTCTTCCACACGTGGTCCGTGCAGCGGGTTACATTCCACGTTATAGTTGATTTTACCCTCCAGGGTGGCGACAAGACCCGCGTGCGTCGCGTCGAAGGAGACGATGGTGATCTCGCCACCCACGCCGTAAGTCCTGTCCGCCTCGTCCATCGCTTCCATCGCGCCGAAAGCCATGTTGTCGTTTTCGCAATAGAGGACGTCGATACGGTCGTACTGCTTCAAAATGCGCTCCATGACTTCCTTGCCTTTGACCTGGGTGAAGTCTCCCGAGTCGCGCGCAGTGACGTTCCAGCCGGTGTTTTTGCTGACTCCGGCCTGAAGCCCTTCTGTCCGTCCGATTTGAGCCGACGAGCCCATGCTTCCCTGCAGATGCGCGATGCTGAGCTCCGCGTCGCTGCCGAAGGCGTTTTCCATACAGGCGACGGCGGTTTCGCCCTCTTTGCGAAAGTCGGATCCGACCCAGCAGGTGTAAAGGCTGTCGTCGGAGGTTTTGATCATCCGGTCAACGATGATCACGGGGATGCCCGCGTCTTTCGCTTCTTGCAGGGCTTCGTCCCAGCCTTCCTCCGTCACGGGTGCCACGACGATATAGTCCGCTTTTTGAGCGGTAAATTCCCGGATGGCCTCGATTTGCTTTTCCTGACTCTGCTGCGCGTCTTTCAGAATCAGCTTGTATCCATTCGCCTCGGTGAATGTTTCCTTCATAGATTTCGTGTTGGCCATGCGCCAGTCGGATTCGGCGCCCACCTGCGAAAAGCCGACGGTGATGAGGTTGTTCGCCTCCGTTTGGCTTTCGTCCGGAGTGACGGCGGGCGCCGGACCGGCGCCGGAACACGACGCCAGCGAAAGCATCAGGCAGCAGGTGCCGGCAGCAAGCAGTATCCATTTTACTATTTTCATGCTTTTTCATCCTCCATTTCGTCATTGCGAGCGTAGCGAAGCAATCCAGCGCAGACATTGAATTGAATCTATGGCGGGTTACGGCAGATTGGGACTTGCGAAGGCGCTCCCTGTATCACTTTGTGGCGGTCGCGCTCGTATCCCGGTCGCCCGCTGACCCTGTAGGGGACGCCGCCTCGGCGTCCCGCTGTTTGAGTTGTCACTTGCCCTCCGGCGCCCGCAAAAACGGCAAACCGTCGTTTTTGCCTGCGCTCATGCCCCAGACCTCGGTGAAGTCGAAGCCCGCATACGAGGACTGCTCGCGCATTTGCGCGGCGGACAAGGAGCGCACATTGTTCAGCGTAACTGAATCGTTGCCAGCTGCGGCGGCAATATTGTCTAAATAGTAGCAAAACTCTGTGTTTCCAATGTAAACATCGCCCGCTATCCCCCCCGCATAGGAGGAGGAGGTCACAGCCCCCGTGTTATAGCAGTTCTCTATGCTGCTCTTATAAACACTCCCCGCTATCCCCCCAGCATAGGAGGAGTAGGAGTCGTAAGTTGCATCAATATGAGTGTTTTCCATGCCGACATTCTGTATTTGCCCATCATCTATAAAGCCAAACAATCCGTTATATTCATATTTATCCCCGGTTATCCGCAAATTGCGTATCACTTGGCCCTGCCCGTCCAAGATGCCTGCGAACGGATTATCCTCATCCCCGATCGGCGTCCATTCGCCGCCGCTGAAATCGGAGAGGTCAATGTCGGCGCCCAGCACATACGAGCCGGACAAATTGTTGCGCACATCATAGAGTTCTTGCGCGGTGTTGATCACTGTCGCGCCGGGCGCGGGCGCCTCAATCGGCGTACTGCCAGCTGAGGGTGCCTCAATGGGCGTGAGGAACTGGCTGCCGCCGCCGCCGGAGCGCGCGAAAAGCAGTATTGCGACGACGGCAACCGCGCCCAGTGCTATGGCCGCCGGGATCAGGGCGCGCCGGCTTAACCCTTTTTTCGGATTGGGAACACCGGCGTTCGCGGCGCCGGCCTCCGCGGCATAACCGGGCGGCGGCGCCTCGGCCCTCGCGCCGCAGGCGGCG
>JAISQG010000119.1 GCA_031274335.1 Gracilibacteraceae bacterium | reverse complement strand
CGGGATGACGTGCCCGAAGACAGAATCAGCGGGGACCTTGATCTGCGCTTTCATCTCGAACTGGCCAAAGCCACGCAAAACCCGCTGCTTGACCGCATGATGAACACGGTGCAGGAAACGATTCACAGTACGCTGCATTTGACGCGGGCTCTGTGGATGACAGCTTCCGCCGGCACAGTGTGCCAGTTGTTTGAGCAGCATGAGGCTATTTTCATAGCCGTGCGTGACAGCGACCATATGGCCGCGCGCCGGATCATGTACGACCACCTCTCTGTTATCGTCCCTATTTTGTCCAATCCGCCTGACGGAATCATTTCCGCGGCACAGGCGGATAAGAACGACTAAGGCCTGAAACTGCGCGTCGCCCGCTAAGCCCGGCACTTTTTTTCTGATTGCGGCGGGCGACTCGCTCATCTTCAGCGCATCGAAACACATGGCGGCGAAGACAGGCGACTCTCTCGTCGCGGAGCAGGGCGTTATATTATTAGGAGGGATTGCCATGCTGGAAACTGAACTGAAAAAAGAACTGATCAAACTGCTCGGCCGGGAAAATGTTCTCACGGAACCTGAAGACTTGATGAACTACGCTTTCGACGCCACGGCCGCCATGCCGAAGCAGACGCCGGACGCGGTGGTGACGCCGCTCACGACGGAGCAGGTGGCCGGCGTGATCAAATTGGCCGGGCAATACAAAGTGCCGATTTATCCGCGCGGCTCCGGCACGAACCTATGCGGGGCTACCATACCGCTGGACAAAGGCATAGTGCTCATGACGCTGGAAATGAACAAAATCATCGAGGTGGATCCGGAAAACCTCACGGCCTGGGTGGAACCGGGCGTCATCATTCAAAGCCTGAACGACGCGGCGGCGAAATACGGCCTCATGTACCCGCCCGACCCCGGTACCGTGACCACGGCCACGATGGGCGGCTCGGTCTCCATGTGTTCCGGCGGGCTGCGTGGCCTGAAATACGGCGTGACGAAGCATTATGTCATGGGCATGGAAGTCGTGCTGTCCAACGGCGAAGTGATAAAATGGGGCGGCAAAACAGTAAAAAATGTGACGGGCTACGACCTGACGGCACTTTTTACCGGGGGAGAAGGAACGCTGGGCATTATGACCAAGCTGCTCGTGAAGCTGAACCCCATTCCTGAAGCGCGCAAAAGCCTGCTGGCCGTGTTTGACGACCTGGACAAAGCGGGCAACACGATTTCCGCCGTCATCCGGGGCAAAATCATCCCGGCCACCATGGAAATCATGGACAATACGACGATCCGCACAGTGAAAAAATTCACGGGCGCCGATTTGCCTGAGGACGCGGAAGCTGTCATTTTGGTCGAAGTGGACGGCTACCGGGAAACAGTGGAGCGGGAAGCCGCTATGGTCGAGGAAATTTGCCGCGCCAGCGGCGCCATCGCCGTAACCGCCGCGAAAACAGACGAGGAAAGAGACAAACTCTGGCTGGCCCGCCGCAACGCTTTGCCGGCCCTGGCCCAGGTCAAGCCGACCACGGTGCTGGAGGACGCGACCGTACCCCGCAGCCAGATAACGGCCATGCTGCGGGCCATTCGCGCCATCGCCCATAAATACGATCTGCCCATCGGCACTTTCGGCCACGCCGGCGACGGCAACCTGCACCCGACCATCCTGACCGACGTGCGCGACACGGAAGAAATGGAGCGCGTCCACAAGGCGGTCGATGAAATATTCGAGGCGGCGGTGCAGCTCGGCGGCACCCTTTCCGGCGAACATGGCGTCGGCCTCGGCAAAGCCCGCTATCTGCCGCTCGAATTCGGGCCGGCCGGCGTCGAGGTGTTGCGCTGGGTGAAAGAAGCCTTTGACCCGCATTATCTGCTCAATCCCGGCAAAGTCGTGCTGAGGGGGTGAAAAAATGAGCATTTACTCGGATTTTCGCTCCGCGGAGGACGAACTTTACAAATGCATGAAATGCGGCAACTGCCAGGAAGTTTGCCCGCTGTATCAGACGACACGCAAAGAAGTCACCGTCGCCCGCGGCAAAATCGGATTGCTGGAGATGTTTGTCACCGGCGAAGCGGAAATGACGGCGGGCATGGCCGAGCGCATGTCCTATTGCACGACCTGTATGGCCTGCAACGACAAATGTCCCTGCGGCGTGAAATTCGACCAGATTCTTCTGGCCGCGCGGGCGGAAGGCGTGCGGCGCCATGGCCTGCATCCCGTGAAAAAGACGGCGTTTACGGCCCTCCGTCTGCAACGGGCCTTCAATTTTGGCATGAGCGCGGGCAGCAAGCTGCAAGGCGCGATTTTCCGCCGCGTAGAGGGGCGGGACTACGGAGCGCGCATGCGCATCGACGCCGGGCTGCTCGGCAAGAATAAAGTGTTCCCGCGCCTGGCCCGCAAACCTTTCCGCGCAGGCCGGCCGGCGGTACACGTACCGCAGCCGCGGATGCGGACAGCTTTTTTCACGGGCTGCATGATCAACTATTTTTACCCCGACATGGGGGAAGCCGTGCTCGGCGTCCTGAAGCGCAACAATGTGGAAGTGCTTATTCCCGCGGATCAGGGTTGCTGCGGGGTGCCGGCCTCCGTCAACGGCGACGTGACGAGCGCCCGCGCGCTGGCCAAGCGCAATTTGCGCGCTTTTGAGGAGAGCGGCGCCGAAGCCGTCATAGTTTCCTGTTCTTCCTGCGGCTCGGCCTGGAAACATTCCTACGAGCGCCTTTTTGAGGAGGACGCGGTCTGGGGCCCGCTGGCGGCGAAATGGGCGGCGCGGACTTATGACATCAATGAGTTTCTCGTCAATGTGATTGATTACGATCGCGAAAGTCTGGGCCGCGTGGAGCGCAAAGTCACTTACCACGATCCCTGCCATTTACGGCGCGGGCAAAATGTTTACCGGGAGCCGCGTGAGATTTTGCAGAGCATTCCCGGCGTGGAACTGATTGAAATGCAAAAACCGGATCGCTGCTGCGGCATGGCCGGCTCGTTTTGCATTGTCCATCCCGATCTGGCCGACAAGGTGTTGGATCTCAAAATGGCCGACATCGCGCAAACGCCGGCTCAGACGGTGGCGACGGGGTGCCCGGCCTGCCGGCTGCAGCTTTGGAGCGGTATCATCAACGCCGGGTTGCCTCAGGACGCGGTACATGTCGTGCAGCTTTTGCACGAATCTTACAATAATAAAGGCCAATGACCGATTGCTGGGCGGAAATAGACCTGGACAAATTGACGCATAATTACCGCGAGGCCGCGCGCCTGCTTTCGCC
>JAISQG010000095.1 GCA_031274335.1 Gracilibacteraceae bacterium | reverse complement strand
GTCACCGGGGCTTGCGGGCCGTCCAAAAAAGTCAGAAGCTCCACGTACCGCCTGCTCGCATAATTGAACCTCGCCTTGATCAAATTGCTGAACACGGCGTTGGAGGCGGCGAGGGACTCATGGGATAAATTTCCTTTCAGCCAGCTGGCCACGAACTGATGCTGGCCGAGCGCGATGTAATACCAGCCGGCCACGGTGTCAAAACTGGTGAAACGGGCGCTGTATTCGCTCATTTCCAGCTGGGCCTCCAGCGCCGAAAAAGCCTCCTGTATTTTTTCCGGATCGCCCTTGGCCACGCCGATGCGCAAAAGGTAAAACAGAGACCGGTTGCGCACCTCGTATTGCCGGCGCGATTCCGCCTTGTACAGCGCCTGGCGAATATACTTTTCGCTCGCATTCAAATCGCCCCGGTAAAACAGCAGCTCGCCGCGCGCCAGATCATCCAGGCCGTACATGCAGCCGTTCAACACAGTGGCCGCGTGCGGGATGGCTCGGGCCAGAGCCCCGATGAAATTTTCCATTGCGCCGCTTCGCGCCGTGCCGACCTTGGAGGCCCAGGCGTTGAGGGTGATGCTCGTGACGGGGCCATATTCATCGTAAGGGCTGAGCCGGAAATAATAATCCGCTTTTTTCATCGACTCGTCAAAATCATAGACATCGCTCTGGGGCCCCATCATGTAAAGCGCGAGGCTCCGCCCCAAATAAGCGCCGCAGAGGACGCGGTTGTTGAACGCGGAAGGAGGCTGGGCGTCAAACCGGTCGATCAGGGCGTCGGCTTCGTCCAAGGCCTCCTGATAGCGGCCGAGACTGATGATCAGACGGGAGCGCTGAAAATGGTACATGACAATGCGTTCCAGGACTTCGGTCGGCGCGCTGTCGCACACGCCGAGGATGAATCTGGCCTGGTCGGGCGGAATCTGCAGCGGCAGGAGATATGTGATCCGGACAATCGGCTCGTATTCCCCCGCTTTATCATAATAGGCAATCGCGTCCATTTTATAGTCATTTTCGTCGCACCAGCGGGCCGCCAGGGCATAAACGCCGCGTTTTTCCTCCTCCGACAGCAGATCCTGTTTTTTGCGCAAATAATCGAGAAACAGATGGTGGATCAGATATACGTTCATATATATGTCGTAGCGGACGAAGGAACTGATTTTTTGCATTTCGGCCACCAGGCTGTCGTCGCCGGCCAGCAGGGCGATCAGATCCGGCGCCAGATGATCGATCAGCGACAGGCGGATCAGAAAACGCCGCAGCCTTTCGGAAATCACGAGAAAAACCTCGTTTTCGATCAGCTTGAAAATATTAAGCTTCATGGCCGCGCGCGCGTTGCGCTCCAGAGAAGGCGCTTTTTGCAGGGAAAGCCCAACCAAGCTCACGGCGAAAGCCCAACCTGCCGTGTCGCCGTAAATATTGGCCACATCCCGCGAGGACAGGGCCAGGTTGAGCAGATGAAAATACCGGGTTGTTTCTTCCTCGGTGAAACGGAGGTCGTTTTCGCTGATGCTGACGGCGAGCCCCTTGGACAAGAGGCCCACCGTGTTTATGTCCGGTTCCGCCCTGGAAATAAGTATGGTCGTGACGTTGGGAAATGCTGTATGCACGGAGCGCTCAATGAAGCGCAGCACTGATTTTTCGCTGATGAGGTGAAAATCATCAAAAACAAGAACCTGCTTTTCCGTCGGCGGGATTTCATCCTCCGGGATGGCGAGGTATTTTTCAAAATCATCGTCTGTTTCCGGGAAGCCGAGCTCCAGCAGCCGCATCCCGAATTGCTTGTTGTACAGGGCGATCGTTCCGGCGAAATTCTCCCAGAATCGCGCTCCCGTGTTGTCGCGCTCGGTAAGCTGCACCCAAGTCGTCGTCGCGTCGTAGTCCCGCAGAAAAGAGTAAACAGCCTGCGTCTTGCCGTAGCCCGCGCCGGCGCAAACAGTGATCAGCGGGCTCCGCACGGCGCCGGCCAGCAATTTGTTCAGGCGCGGCCGCTCCAGATAGACACGGGTTTCAGGCGCGATCATCAGTTCTCGGTGAAATATACGCCTTGACATAAGATCAACTCCCCGTCAAAAGACCGGATAAAAAATATACTTTCTACGCGCAGTATACCGCAAAAATAATTGCCAATCAATAGATCAGGGGGGAGTCCGCGATTATTTTTTTGCGAAATGGGGTGTGGTTTGCGATTTTTGCGTTTGCTCCTCGCCATGACGGGCGAGGCAAGCCGGCGACTAACAAAATTGTCTCTGTTGCCCTCGCAAAAAGCGCAATATTGTGATATAGTTATGGTCAGGCATAATTATTGGGTGAAGGAGCGTTTTCCTGATGAGCGGCAATATTCCGGGAATGATAACGAAAACATTGCTCTGTGTGGACAATGTCTCAGGGGCGGACATATCCGGCCGGTTTTACAACCTGTACCTGGAAAAACCGGTTCTTTTTGAGACATTGCATGAATTCTTGGATAAAATGGAAGAATTTTTTGACGCTATTTCTTTTCCGCAGAATTTCTTCGATTTCCGCTGTTTCCGGGAAGAAGGCAAGGAACCCGCCCGGAACGTGAGGACGGAATGGAAAAAATATTGGAGCGACGTTCTGTTTGACGTGGAAAAAGGTGAACAGGCCACATTCATTTTCCAGGTGCAATATCGGCAAAGCGCGGAATGGCAGGGCTCTCTGACATGGGTGGAGCAAAAAAAACAGTTTGCGTTCCGCAGCGCATTGGATTTTATCCGGTTACTCGACGCGGTTTTATATGGCGAAGAGGAGGGCGCGGTGATTGGCTGGAGCGAATCTGCCGCAGACGCGGGTTGAATTATGGATTTTATTAAAATGCACGGTCTCTGCAATGATTTCATCTTGGTGGATGAATTCGAGAACTTGAGGGGACTCTCATACGTCGACGCGGCGCGGCGCCTGTGCGACCGGCACCGGGGAATTGGCGGCGACGGTCTCCTTGTGTTGCAATCCGCACGGCAGGCGGACGTGCGAATGCGCGTGTTCAACGCCGACGGCTCCGAAGCGGAAATGTGCGGCAACGGCATTCGCTGCATAGCGAAATATGCTTATGAGGCCGGCTATGTTTCGCAAAACATCATGACGGTCGAAACGGGAGCCGGGATAAAAAACGTCTGGCTGGCCGTGGAGAACGGCGTCGCGCAGGAGGTGTGCGTCGATATGGGCGCGCCGATTCTCAAGGCGGAACTGGTGCCGGTGCTGGCGAAGCAGGAATTGGCTGTGGAGGAAAGAATAGAGGCGGAAGGGAGAGTTTTCTCCTTCACCGCCGTGTCTATGGGCAACCCCCATTGCGTTATTTTCGTCCCCTCGGTGCAGGAAATACCTTTGGAGATCGTCGGACCCGTCCTGGAGCATCACCCGCGGTTTCCCAATCGCGCCAATGTCGGCTTCGCTCAGATCACGAGCAGAAACGAAATCATCCTGCGCATGTGGGAAAGGGGCGCCGGGGCCACTTTGGCCTGCGGCACCGGGGCTTGCGCCGCCGTGGTGGCCGGTGTGCTGGAGGGGAGACTGGAACGGGAGGCGTTCGTGCATTTGCCCGGAGGAACGCTGCGCGTCGCCTGGCAGGATGCCGGCGAGGTGCTGATGAGCGGGCCGGCAGCCTATGTTTTCCAGGGCAAGGTCTTGGAAACTGTCTGCGATTAAAATATTATCGTTTAGGAGGCGCGTTTTTCATGGCAGAATTGGCGAAAAGAGTTAAGGATTTGCCGCCGTATCTTTTTGCGCGAATCGATGACAAAATAGCAGGAGCGAAGGCGAAAGGCGTTGATGTGATCAGCCTTGGCATCGGCGACCCGGATTTGCCCACGCCCAAAAACATCATCGACAAAATGGCGGAGGAAATATACAATCCCGCGCATCATCAATACCCGTCCTACGCCGGGATGCTGAGTTACCGGCAGGCCGTGGCCGAATGGTACCGGCGCGGCCGCGGCGTCACGCTTGATCCGCAGACAGAGGTGCTGACGCTGATCGGCTCGAAGGAAGGCATCGCCCATATATCGCTTTGCTATATCAACCCCGGCGATGTCGCGCGCGTGCCCGCTCCCGGCTACCCGGTCTATGAAACCGGCTGCATGCTGGCCGGCGGCGAGGCGTACAAAATGCCTCTGCGCGCGGAAAACGGCTTTTTGCCGATTTTTGAGGATATCCCCTCCGCCGTGGCCAAAAAAGCCAAATTGCTTTTTCTGAATTATCCAAATAATCCAACTTCTGCTGTGGCTGACGAAGCCTTTTACCGGAAGGCCATCGCTTTCGCTTCGGAAAATGACATAATCATCTGTCATGATGGTGCCTATTCAGAAATCGGTTTCGACGGTTACAGACCGCTCAGTTTCCTGGAGGTGCCGGGGGCGAAGGAGGCGGGGATTGAGTTTAACTCCCTTTCCAAGGGTTACAATATGACCGGTTGGCGTATCGCCTGGGCGGCGGGGCGGAGCGATGTAATCCGCGCCCTCGGCACGGTTAAATCCAATATCGACTCCGGCGCTTTTCAGGCTGTCCAGGCGGCGGGCATTGAGGCGCTGCTCGGCCCGCAGGACATCATTCCGCGCATGTGCGCCGTTTATCAGGAGCGGCGCGACATCATCATCGACACCTTGAACGAGATGGGCTGGCACATGGAAAAGAATAAGGCGGCCGTCTATGTCTGGGTTCCGGTGCCCAAAGGCTTTACCTCGGAGTCTTTCGCGGAATTCGTGCTGGATAAAGCCGGCGTGGTTGTTACGCCGGGCAACGGTTACGGCGCGGCCGGAGAGGGCTTCGTGCGCATGACGCTGACGATAAACACAGAACGCTTGCGGGAGGCGCTCCGGCGCATGAAAGAAAGTCTCGGCGCCGTCGCCTTTTGACGGTCCGAGTGGCGGGATATTATGGGCAGGCTCATGGACAACCGCATATGGGGGCGGGTGGACTGGTTTTTCGTGCTGATCGTGCTTTTTTTGCTCAGCGCGAGCATTTTCATCCTCAGCACGGCTTCGCTCAACGTCGATGAGGACGATCCGTATCATTATGTGCGCTCACAGTTGATCTGGATTGGCACGGGCCTCGTGCTGATGGTTTTTGCGGCGGCTATCGACTACCGGCACTGGCAAAAAATCGTCTGGGTGATGTACGGCTTCAATATCCTGCTGCTGCTCATGGTGTTTTTTCTCGGTTCTTCGGCCAAAGGCGCGACGCGCTGGATCTATATCACGTCCACGCAGGGCCTCCAGCCGTCCGAATTCGCGAAAATTTTCCTCATTCTCACCTTTGCTCATTTCCTGGCCAAAAGGGAGGATAAGTTGCGCCGCGCGCGGGATTTCATCCTGCCGCTCATTTTTGTGTTGCCGCCGGCCCTGCTCGTGTTCAAGCAGCCGGATCTCGGCACTTCGCTCGTCTTTGCCGCTATTTTCATCGGCATGATGTTCGTGGCCGGCGCCCATCCGTGGAAATTCGGCGGCATTCTGCTCGGCGGGTTCGCGGTGGTCGTGCTGGCGGTGTTTTTTAATCTGGCCACGGATCTGCCCAAGCCGTTCGACAGGCTGGAGGGCTTGCCGCTGCCGCTGGAGGACTACCAGCTGAAAAGGCTGACTTCGTTTATCGACCCGGAGAGCGATCTTTCCGACGATAGTTATCACGTCGTGCAGTCCATTTGGGCCATTGGCTCAGGCGGGCTGTGGGGTAAGGGCTATCGCGACGGGACGCAGGGCCAGTACAATTTTTTGCCTGAGCATCATACGGATTTTATTTTTTCGATTGTCGGAGAGGAATTCGGTTTCATTGGCGCGTCGGCCCTGCTGCTCGCCTTTTGCCTGCTGCTCCTGCGCATGATTCATATTGCTTCCGGGGCGGCTGACCTTTATGGGATGCTCGTGGTCAGCGGCATAATCTCGATGTTGTTATTCCAGATTTTTGAAAATGTGGGAATGGTTTCTGGCATAATGCCGATAACCGGCATCCCGTTGCCTTTTATAACGTCGGGCGGCAGCTCCATGTGGACAAACATGATCGGCGCCGGCCTCGTTTTGAATGTGGCCATGAGAAGAGAGCGACCGATGTTTGACACAGAGTGAGCCCCCGTAGCCGATGTCGGCCAGGCGCCCAGAATATAGGCAGATTCCGCTTCACATAGTCTTTGACCAGCCGGACGATTGTTGTCTCAGGAATGCCCGAGATTTTCGCGCATCCTCGACAGTATAGGCGGAC
>JAISQG010000068.1 GCA_031274335.1 Gracilibacteraceae bacterium | reverse complement strand
ACTGATGAGGCAAACCTGCGCGGCCCTGGGCCTGGAGGAATTCGTGTCCTGTATGCCGGAAGGGTATGACACCCGGGTCGGCCAGGGCGGGCGCGGCTTGTCGGGCGGACAGCTGCAGCTTCTGGCCATTGGCCGGGCGGCTTTGCGCCGGGCGCCTCTGCTTTTGCTGGACGAAGCGACGGCCAATCTGGACCTCGTCCGCGAAGAAGCCGTCCAAAACGCCCTCTGGCAGCTCATGCGCGATAAAACCGTCGTCGCGGCGGCGCACCGCCTGCAAACCGTCATGCGCATGGACCGGATTTTCGTGTTGCAGAACGGCCGGGTGAGCGAAAGCGGCGCGCCGGAGGAACTGCTGCGCCGGGACGGGGTATTCCGGGCGCTGCGACAAGCCGGCCGACAGCCCGCGGAAATATAGGAGCGCCGCATGGAAAACCGGGAAAATAAAAAACAGGCTTTCCGGCGCCTGCTGAAGCTTCTCCGCCCCTACCGGGCCATGATGCTCGGAGCGGCCGCTTGCGGCGCGCTGACCGTGCTGGCCAACGCCGGCCTGCTGGCGGCTTCGGCCGTGCTGATTTCAGCGGCGGCGCTGATGCCGCCCCTGTTTGACCTGATGACGCTGATCGTCGCCGTGCGGTTTTTCGGCATATCCAGAGCGGCTTTGCGCTACGCGGAGCGGTATTTCACGCACGACGTAACTTTCAGAATTTTGAAAAAAATCCGCGTGTGGTTTTATGAAGCGATCGAGCCGCTGGCGCCGGCCAATCTGCGAGGGCGGGCGACGGGCGAGCTTTTCCGCCGGATCACCGGGGACATCGAAACCCTGCAGTTTTTCTATTTGCGCGTCATAGCCGCGCCCTTTATCGCCTGCGTCGTGATCATCGCCTGCGCCGCTTTTCTGCTCTTTTTCAGTCCGCCGGCCTCCGCCTTTCTGATCGTGCTGGCCCTGGCCGGCGGAGTGGGCGCTCCGCTGCTGGTCTGGCGGGCCACGCGCGGGACGGCGGCGGAAATAGCCTCCCTTTGGGACGGGATTTACAACGGCATCACAGATTTTGCGCGGGGGCTGGCGGAGCTCACGGCCTGCGGCGCGGCGGCGGAAGAACGGGCAAAAATAAGGGCCGGGCTGCGGGAACTTTCGCGGCGGAAAAACAGGCTCCATGCGCTGGAAAGCCTGACCGCCTGCGCCATCCAGTTTTTCAGCCATTTGGCCCTGATTGCCGGCGTGTTTGCCGGCGTCGGCCTCGTGTCGTCCGGACGACTGGAAGGCATTTTTCTCGCCATGCTCGGCCTGACGGCTCAGGCGGCCTTTGAATCGCTACAGCCGATGCCCCTGGCGCTGGCGCAATTGGATGAAGGGCTGACCGCGGCGGCGCGCCTTTTCGCTTTGGCGCCGGACGGCGGCGACAGCGGCAAGAGTGGTGGGAGCGCGGGGGCGGGGGAGTCCGCGCCGGCGGCTGCGCCGGAACCGGGAACCGCGCCGGATATCCGCTGGGAAAACGTGAGCTTTGCCTATGCGGAAGGAGACGCTTTCGCGTTAAATGATTTTTCGCTTCATTTGCCGCCGGGCGCGAAAAAAGCCCTGGTCGGCTCCAGCGGCGCCGGCAAAAGCACCGCCCTGGCCCTGCTGCTGCGTTTCTGGCCCTGCGCTTCCGGCCGTATCACGATGAACGGAGTAGAAATAACGGGCATCGCGGCAGAAAGCGTGCGCTCCGTCCTGGGCGTGCTGAATCAGGATCCCTGGATTTTTCACGCCACCATCCGGGAAAACGTCCTGCTGGCGCGGCCGGAGGCTTCGCAGGCGGAAATAGAGGAGGCCTGCCGCCTGGCCAGGCTGGATGAGTTCATCCGCTCACTGCCGGAGGGGTATGAGACGGAAACAGGAGAAAACGGGCTGAAGCTTTCCGGCGGGCAGCGGCAAAGGCTGGCGCTGGCCAGGGTTTTCCTGAAAAACAGCCCCGTCGTCATCCTGGACGAAGCCGATCAGGGGCTGGACACGCTGACGGGGGAGGAAATTCGGGCCGCGCTGCGCGAGTGGGCGCGCGACAAAACGGTGCTGACGATTACCCACAACCTGAGCGGCCTCGAGGACATGGACGAAATACTCGTCATGGACGAAGGCCGGGTCACGGAGCGGGGAACCCATCGGGAGCTGCTGCGCCGGGACGGGCTTTACGCACGGCTGCGGCGTCTGGACGGGACGGTGGCAAGCAATGACGGCTGACGGTTGGCGGGACGCCGTGCTTTTGCGCGCGGAGCGTCTCGCTTCCGACGGCAGCGCGGTGGCCAGAGACGCGGACGGTGCCGCGGTGTTTGTGCCGGGGCTTTTGCCGGGGGAGGAAGCGCTGGTTTCCGTCGTCTCCCGCCGCCGGAATTACCGGCGCGGGGAAATGCGGGCGCTGCTAAACGCCGCCCCGGAAAGGCGGGAACCGCGCTGCCCGCTTTTCGGCCGCTGCGGGGCCTGCCATCTCCAGCATATGTCTTACGACGCCGCGCTGTTCTGGAAAAGGCGCTGGCTGGAAGACGCGCTCCGGCGGATCGGCGGTCTTACGACGGAGGTGGAGGCGACGCGCCCGGCGGAGTATCCCTGGGCCTGCCGCAACAAAGCGGTGCTGCATTGGGATGGCGGCAAACTGGGCTTCTACGCCTCGCGCAGCCGGGAAATCATCGATTTGACCGCTTGCGCTTTGCTGCCGCGGGAGATGAATGGCGCGCTGGGCCGGATCAGGGCGGAGCTCGCCGGCCGGGAAGCGGGAGAAGTTGTTCTGCGGCGCGCGCAAAACGGCGCCTTGGCCTGTTCGCTGCCCGGGTGGGCGGACAGCCTAGAGGAAAACATCCTCGGCCTCCGTTTTCACGCGGGGATTGATTCTTTTTTGCAGGTGAACGCGGCGCAAACCGAATTTCTCTACGGCCTGGCGCTGGAGTGGGCGGAGCTTTCCGGCCGGGAAAATGTGTGGGACCTTTACTGCGGTATCGGGACTATTTCCTTGCCGCTGGCTTTGCGCGCGGCCCATGTCACCGGAGTGGAGGAAAATCCGCACGCGGTGGAGGACGCGCGGAAAAATGCCCGGCGCAACGGGATAAACAACATCCGCTTTATCGCGGGCAAAACGGAGCGCGTTCTCTCCGCGGAATTCATAGCCGCCAATCCTCCGGATGTGGCCGTGGCTGATCCGCCCCGCGGGGGATTAGCGCCGGCGGCAACGGCCGCCCTGCTGGCCGCGGCGCCCCGCCGCCTGATTTATATTTCCTGCGACCCGGCCACCCTGGCCCGCGACGCGGCTCGTCTGGCCGTCGGCTACCGCCTGGCGGCCGTCCGTCCCGTGGACATGTTTTGCCAATGCGCCGATGTGGAGTGCGTCAGCCTTTTCACGCGCAAGCAGGTTTAATTAAACGAAAGAAGATAGGTTTTAGGTGAAAAATATGGTGGGCGGACAAAGTAAATGCAACCTTTGCCGGACTAAATGCTGAGGATTGGCATTTAGTCTTGCGAAAAATGGGAATCGAAGGAATTCAGACGGCA
>JAISQG010000279.1 GCA_031274335.1 Gracilibacteraceae bacterium | reverse complement strand
GCCGCGCCTGTGAATACTTTGACCGTGCCGTAAATCATCAGTCCGAACATCGTCATAAAAAAGGTTAGGAATCCATATCGAAACCAAAGCGACCGCAAAAATTTTGGCGGAGCCGCGTTCCGAGAGAGCTTCAGTTTGCCGCCTATTAAACCAAGCAACTGACCGCGCCCACAGAATTTATTGCAGTATGCCTTGCCGAAGCCCGCTATCGCTAACACCAGCGGCGTAACGAAGAAAATCATACCGAGCCACGCAAATAAAATGTTGAACAATCCAAGCGACAGGAACAGCAATTCGGCAAGCCAGAGGTAATTGTGCCATTTCTTTTTCATTCAGCCGCCCTCCGTTCAACAACTGAAATAGCGACGGCGGGACAGGTTTTTGCGCATTTGCCGCACCCGACGCATTTTTCCTCGTTTACAACGGCGCGCACTCCCTTGTAAACCGCGACAGCTTTTTGAGGGCATATTGCCTCGCAACACCCGCAGGCGACGCAGGAAATTGCCACTCTCGCAACTAGTTTTGACATAGGGCACCTCACTTAAGTATTTTAGTAATTACTAATATACAGCATAATGGCCCCTTTGTCAAGAGTATCTGTGAAGCAATTGTGTGCCGCGGCCCGACACAGAAAATGTTTTGTGGACAAGAGAACGAATTTATGAGATAATTCAGATGTGCCATCATACAGTAAAGATTGGAGGAAATGACTTATGAAAAGTTTCGCGACATTGGACTTGCAATATGCCCATAGGTTTTATGGCTTCAAAGGCGAGGCTCAGTATCTGCACGGGCATACCGGCATTTTGACGCTCGAAGTCGAGGACACCGTAAACGAGGGGGTAAATATGGTGTTTCCGTGCAACGAGATCAAAAAAACCGCCTGGGAAGTTTTGCAAAATTTTGACCACGCGCTCGTTTTGAGAGAAGACGACCCGCTTTTGCCCGCAATCCTCGGTGTTTATGAGGCGCAGGGGATTAAAGACGGCGCGCTGAGCAACAAGCAAAAGGGGCCCGCTTTCAAGACGGAACTCGCGACGGCATATCCCGAATGCCGGCTGGTCGTCACAAAAGAAACCATGACCGTAGAGGGTATGATAAAAATCGTTTACGATTTGCTCAAAGACAAGCTGAACATCGTTAAAATCACTTTCACCAGCGGCGTGAACGGCGCGTCAGAGGAATACGGGACGACTACCCGGCATTCCGCCCAAAAAGAGCAGAATCGTTGCCCGCTCTGCGGCATCGCGCTCGATGAAAACGGCGTATGTCCCAAGTGCGGTTATAAAAAATAATTGCAACGCTATTCTTCCCTCCGGTGTCCTCCGGCAAACAGATCCAGCAGCGCCCGCGCGCTTTTCAGCACTGACTCCCCTTTCCGCGCCGCCAGGTTCAGGTGTACGCGCAGCGCGCCGCCTTCCGCCGCCGCCTCGAACGCAAGCGGCAATTCCCGGTTCTGGGCCAGCCGCAAAAGTTCCGCGCCGGAGAAGCCGGGATCGCGCGTGAACACGGCCGTGAGCCTGTTCTCTTGCTGGCTGATTTCCCCGATGCCGAGCGCGCGGGCTCGGACGCGCAATTCCATAACGCGCACGAGATTTTCCGCCGGCGGGGGCAGGGCGCCGAAACGGTCGATCAGCTCCGCGGCAATATCGCTTGCCTCCGCTTCGTTGTCTGCGGCGGCCATGCGTTGGTACAGCGCGGCTTTGAGCCGCCTGTCCGCTACATAATCATCCGGCAGAAGCGCCTCGGCCTTGATGTCGATCAGCGTGTCCGGCGGCGGCGCCTCATCTTCCCCGGTCAGTTCCTGCACGGCCTCCTTCAGCATTTTGGTGTAAAGGCTGAACCCGATGGCCGCCATATGCCCGTGCTGTTCCCCGCCGATCAGATTGCCCGCGCCCCGGATTTCCATGTCGCGCATCGCTATTTTGAACCCGGAGCCGAATTCCGTGAAATCCCGGATCGTCATCAGGCGTTTTTCCGCCTCCTCCGTCAGGATTTTCTGCGGCTGGTAAAAAAAATAGGCGTAAGCCCGGCGGCTGGAGCGCCCCACCCGCCCGCGCAGCTGGTACAGCTGGCTCAGGCCGAAGCGGTCGGCGTCGTCCACGATCAGCGTGTTGACATTCGGCATATCCAGGCCCGTGTCAATGATGGCCGTGCAAACCAGCACGTCCTTTTCTTTCTGCAAAAAGGCGAGCATTTCCCGCTCCATCCGCTCTTCGTCCATTTGACCGTGCACAAGGCCGTAGCGCGCTTCCGGCACGAGGTCCTGCAAAAACCGCAGCACTCTGTCCAGTGAGTTTACGCGGTTGTGCACATAGAAAACCTGGCCCCCGCGCCCGATTTCCCGCCTGATCGCGTCG
This sequence comes from Gracilibacteraceae bacterium, assembly GCA_031274335.1. Classification (GTDB taxonomy): domain Bacteria; phylum Bacillota; class Desulfitobacteriia; order Desulfitobacteriales; family Syntrophobotulaceae; genus JAIRRL01. The sequence goes on along the minus strand of JAISQG010000279.1, from coordinate 1,802 downwards.
CGCGCCAGATCGGGGCTGAACTCCGTCACATAGGTTTGCACGGGCAAGCGGTCCTCCGGCGGCGTGTTGATGACGCTTATGTCGCGAATTCCGGTCAGCGACATGTGCAACGTGCGCGGAATCGGCGTAGCCGTCAGCGTCAGCACGTCAACGGAGCGTTTCATCTGCTTGATTTTTTCCTTGTGCGCCACGCCGAAACGGTGTTCCTCGTCGATAACCAGCAAGCCGAGATCCTTGAAGGCAATTCTGTCGCCCAGGAGCTTGTGCGTGCCCACGACTATATCCACCTCGCCGGCGCGCAACCCGCTGACCACCACCCGCTGCTCTCTCTCCGTGCGGAAGCGGGAGAGCACCTCAATTTGCATGGGATAATCGGCAAAACGCTCGCGCATCACGCTGTAATGCTGCTGGGCGAGAATCGTCGTCGGCACGAGCACCGCCACTTGCTTGCCCGCCTCCACCGCCTTGAAAGCCGCCCGCAGCGCCACTTCCGTCTTGCCGTAGCCGACATCGCCGCAGAGCAGGCGATCCATCGGGCGAGCCCGTCGCATATCCCGCTTGATTTCCATAATGCTCTGGATTTGATCCGGCGTTTCCTCATAAGGAAATTTTGCCTCAAATTCCCGTTGCCATTCCGTGTCCTCGCCGAATGCGAAACCTTTTTCCCGCTCGCGCCCGGCGTAAAGCGCCACCAGATCTATGGCCATCTCCTTGACGGCGGAACGAGCCTTGCTTTTTGCCCTGTTCCACTCGTTCCCGTTCAGCCGGTTCAGCTTCGGCTCATGCTCCCCGCTCCCGCCGAGATATTTTTCCAGGCAGCGGATCTGGTCAAGCGGCACATAGAGTTTATCCGCGCCGGCATAGCGGATGGTAAAAAAATCCTTTTCCAGCCCTTCGAGCGTTATGGTTTCGATGCCGGTAAAGCGGCCGATGCCGTGATGGAGATGAACGACAAAATCGCCCGGATTAAGATCCGGCAGGCGGAACGCCGTTTCCCGCCCGCCGGAGCCGGTCGGTCGGGCCGGACGCCGCCGTTGATATATTTCCGTCTCCGTGAACAGGATGAGTTTGGCGCGCGGCAGTTCAAAACCTTGGCGCAGCGCGAAGGGATAAACCCCCGTTTCGCCCGGCGCCAGGCTGTCCGCGCTTTCCAGCGCGTGCACCGGCGTTTCGCGGGCGGCGAGGCCGTCGAGCAGGCGGCGTCTTCTCTCGCTTTCGCCGACGCAGAGGGCCGCCGCATAGCCCCGCCGCGCGAATTCTTCGATTTCCTGCGCCAGAAGGGACGTGCCGGCAAAGCCGGCGACCGAGCGGACATCCATGTGAAAATGGCTCTCCGGCCGAAAATCCGGTGTTTCGTGCGGCAGAGCGCTCAAGCCCGCGAATTTGCAGCCCGGGGCGGCCAGCATTTCAGCGAAACTGACCGGAAGCGGCGGCGGCAGCGCGGTTTCCGCCTTGCGCAATAAATTATCTGTATATTCTGTTAGTAATTCTTTCGCCGCGAATTCCATTTGCTCGCGTAAGCGCAGCGGCTCATCCAGCAGGATTAACGCGCCGGGGCGGAGCCATTCCCAGAAAGGCGCCGTCGCCGCCGCGCTTGCAGCTCGCGCCGGCGCGATCCGCACGGAGGGCAGAGTGCCGGAGGAAAGCTGGGTGTCTATATCCAGCCGGCGGATGGAGTCAAGCTCCTCGTCAAAAAACTCCAGGCGCACCGGTTCGGCGCCGAGCGGCGCGATATCGAGAATCCCGCCGCGCAGGGCAAACCGCCCCGCTGCGTCCGCCACGCTTTCGCGCTCGTAGCCGCA
>JAISQG010000258.1 GCA_031274335.1 Gracilibacteraceae bacterium | reverse complement strand
GGATACAGGTCGTCATTGGCCGCCCACTTCTCCAGCGTGGTGCGGTCGAAGATGGAAAAAATCTTTTTATGCGTCAGGTTCGGAACACACTGCAGCATGTAGTTTTCCTGCGCATAGGTCTCATAAATGAACCGCGCGGCGTTCTCATTGACAAACAGAGCGTCGCCTGGGTTGGACATCGCGTGGTAGGTGAACATATCCTGGTAATAGAAATCCCCCAGATGGTTGACGGCATTGAACGTCGCGTAGGGAACAAAGCTCTTGGCGTTTGCGTCCTCAACCGCCGCGCGGATGCCGTCCCCGGTATAAGGGCCGCTGATCGTGACGCCGTCCAGATTCCAGCCGCGCTCGCGGCAGTATTCCTCATTGTTGGCATAGCTGCCTGTGGCGAGGATCACCGCTTTGGCGTTGATTTGAATGTCATTGCCGCTGCTGTCTTTGGCGTAAGCTCCTTTAACCGCGCCTTCTTCAACAATGAGCCCGGTCAAAGGAGTGGACGTGCGGATTTCAACGCCATACTCCTCCGCCTTGGCTTTCAGGAACGGCAGGGCGCCTTCCGCGCCTTTCTTATTTTTCCAGAAATGTATAATAGGATATTCGGCTACGCCCTCGCCATCGCTGACATCGGAAAACTGACAGCCCTGATCCAGCAGCCATTGGATATTGCCTCCGGTGTTTTCCATGAAATTTGCCCACAGCTCGCCGTTGGTTATCCACTGGGATACCTGAAGCTCCTTGTGCATGATATATGAGCGGTCAACCTCAATCCCCCGTTCCTTTTGCAAAGGAGAATCAACGGCAAAAACGCCCTCCGTAAACTGACCGTTGCCGCCGATCGCCGGCTGTTTCTCGATGGCAATGATCTTCAAGCCGTGCTCTCCGGCCTGTACGGCGGCCACCAGACCCGAAATGCCGACTCCCGCTATCAGGACGTCGCATTCCAGAGTTTCGGCAATGCTGCGCTCATTTGCCGCAGTGGGCGTACTGCTCGCGGTATTTGAATTTCCGGCACCGGGATTGGCGGTGGGCGCACATGCCGCCGCCGCGCCCATGAGCACCGCCGATGCTCCGGCAGCGACCGTTCCTTTGAGAAATGACCTTCGCGACAGCAGGCGTGACCGCTCTTCCTTTGTGTTATCCGGGGTGCCTGTCGTTTCCGGAACGCCGTTTTTCAGTTCGTCAAAACCATTAGACATTGGCATACCTCCACTTCCGTTAAAAAAGCTGACTTTCCCATGATTCTGTGTGTCGTCTGTCTGAATTATACCAAACCGAGAGAAGTTTTTCAATACTTTAAATTGAAAAAAATTTTGCATTTTTTGTCGAATTGGCGCTGAAGTGCGACGAGAGGAAAAAAAATAATGAAAATCCTCAAATAAGGATTGTGAAGCGCGCCATGTTTTTGCTATAATAGCGGTATAGAAAAGAGAGGCAAGAATGTGACTGTATTTCAGGCGATCATTTTGGGCGTGGTTCAGGGGATAGGTGAATTTCTGCCCGTCTCCAGTTCCGGTCATCTTGTGCTACTGCCGTGGTTTTTTCACTGGGATACGCCTGGGTTGACTTACGACGTGGCCTTACACATGGGCACCCTGCTGGCGGTGGCGGTGTATTTCCGGCGCGACTGGCTCAAATTATTCCGGGCCGCGCTTTTTCGCGGTGACAGCGACAACCGCCGGCTGTTCTGGTTTATCGCCGCCGCTTCCCTGCCGGCTGCGGCTGCGGGCTTTCTGTTGCAGGACATCTTGGAAAACACCCTGCGCTCGCCGCTGATCGTGGCTTTTAATCTCATATTCTTCGGTGTTCTTTTATATGCGGCGGATCGCTGGCGGCAGCTGCGCGAGCTGGACAACATGACGCTGGCCGACGCGCTGCTCATAGGTTGCGCGCAAGCTTTCGCCCTTATGCCCGGCGTTTCCCGCTCCGGCATCACGATGACGGCCGCTCGCTGGTTTTCTTTTTCCCGCCCGGAAGCGGCCCGGTTTTCCTTTCTCTTGTCTACTCCGGTCATATTCGGGGCGGGGTTGTTTCAGTTACGCGGCATTTCGCTTTCCGCGCTGGACGCGCCCTTCTGGGCCGGACTGGCCGCCGCGGCGCTCGTAGGCTTGCTGGCCATCGCTTTTCTGATGCGGTTTTTGCAGCGCGCCAGTTTCAAATTTTTCGTGGCTTACCGGATAATTCTGGGATTGGCCATCGCGGTATTTTATTTCAGCAGGTGACGCGCCGGTCACGAGAGAGCGGGTATGAGAAGCATTTTCGCCAGGCAGCTTACGGAAATGAAAAACAAGGTCATCGCTATGGGAGCGCTGGTGGGCAAATCCATTGACAACGCCGTGGTCAGCCTGCGAGACCGGGATCTGGCGCTGGCGCGCTCCATCCTGGCCGACGACGACGCCGTTGACGCCCTGGAAAGGGAAATAGAGCGGCTCTGCACCCACCTGATTGCCACGCAGCAGCCTTTTGCCGCGGATTTGCGTCACATCGTCGCCGGGTACAAAATAATCACCGCCCTGGAGCGGATGGGCGACTTGGCGGTGGACATGGCGCGCGTGTCTTTGCGCATCGGGACGGATAAACTGATCAAGCCGCTGATCGACCTGCCGCTTATGGCAGGGGAGGTTCAGCATGGCATCAAGGCGGCCATTGAGGCCTACACGGGCGAAAACCTTGAACACGCGCGGCAAATCGCGCAAATCGACAATAAAGTGGACGAATATTACGCCCTTATTGTGACGGAGCTCTGCCAGCTGATGGAGCAAAACCCGGCCATCGTCTCGCAGGGCGTGCAGCTCATTCTCGTGGCGCGGTTCCTGGAGCGGATCGGCGATTACGCCACCAATATCGGGGAAGAAGTGATATATATAATGCTCGGCGTCAGGGAAAACCTGAACGAGTGAGCCCCTTTCTTTCTTCAAGGCGGTGAGTTTATGAATTGGCAGCAAATCTGCAATGAGAACGAAAAATTTTTCAAGGGCGCCAATTGGGCGGAATGCGGTGAAAATGACCGCAAAACCCTGCGCCTTTCGCCGCGTTTCCGCTTTCTCAGCGCCGGCGATCTGAATCTGAAACTCGGCGTCGTCGTGGCGGAAGGCAAGGCGCGGGAGGAGGAAATGCTGGCCAACGGCCTGGTTTGGGCGAACCGGATCGGCAACGGCGTCCATGCGCGGCTGTTTTTTGTGGCCCCCGCTTTTTCGCAGGCTTTTTTGAGCAGTCTGCAGCAGCTGCGCGGGCGCCTTTCATGCCAGGCGGTGCTGTGGCGCGAAAAACTTCACCCCTACTTCTTCCCGGTCACGGTCGGCAACATCTCGCCCGGCCTCGCGCCGTTTTTCGCCGGCCCGCCGGCAGAATGGGACGCCTGGGGCAAAAAATGCAATCCCGTGGCCCGCCAGCATTTGGCGGTGGTGCGCGATTATTTTGACGCGCTGGCCGCGCGGCGCGTCCGGACGGTTTTTCGCAAAAACAGCATCGCCTTCGTGTGGGGGGACATCGACATAGCCGAAGTCACGGCCGGCGGGGGCAAATTTGTCCTGCGCACGAAGGATAAGGGCATGATGAAAAGGGTGGCGCAGGTCCGCCAGGGCTGGGTGGACGCGGACAGCCGCCTGGACAATGATTTCCGCCTGGCCGTGGAATGGATCATCGGCTGGCTGGAGGGGCGGGAGGCGGACGGCGCCCTGCCGGAGTTAAGCGCCCTGACGCTGAAAATGTGGCATGAGCCTGGATTTATCATCCCGGAAGAAACAGGAACGCCGTTTCGTTTTCCCTGGCTGAAGAAGGAGACCGGAGGCGTGCAGCCGGATGATTTCTGGTATTTTGCCGGAGACGGGCGCGTCAGCGTCTATTACCCGGTTTTGGCGCGGGCGCTGGAAGGTTTGGGCGAGCTGCTTTATTACGACGCCGTTTTGCGGGAGAACGCGGAAGCCATCAGCCGCCTGGCTGGAAACGCGACCTGGGACGCCCGAATTCGCGTCGTCACGGCGGAGAGGCTGAGCGGGGAGCTGCGCTGGCATCAGGAATATTTTAAGGAAGCGGAGCGTTTTCCGCTCATAATCCTGCCTGAAAACTGGCGGCAGGCGAAAGGAGCACGCTGAATCAATGATCGCATACCGCAAGGCTCGGCTGGCTGATGTGGAGGAAATGCTGGGCTTGGTGCAGATTTTCGCTGACAAGGGCCTTATGCTGCCGCGTTCGCGCCACGCGCTTTACGAGGGAATCCGGGAATACGTGGTGGCTCGCGACGGAGAGCGGATCGCGGGCATCGGCGC
>JAISQG010000122.1 GCA_031274335.1 Gracilibacteraceae bacterium | reverse complement strand
CCGGTCAGGGCGCGCGCCGTGACCAGCGCGACAAGCAACACAAAAGAAGGACGCGCGTCCGCGGCGCTCCAGCCCCGCAGAAAAACGCCGTCCACCACCGAAGCCAGCATCCAGGCCTGGGCCAGAATCAGCGCGCCGCCGGCCAGGCCGCAGAGCGCCGTGCCCATCAGGTAATTTTTGTCGCGGCCGGCTTCCCGCCACAGGTTTTTGTCGATCACGCGGCCCCGCTCCCGTCACATTCTTCCGTCGCTGAAAGTATATCACAGCTCGCGCCCAAATTCAAAAAATATCAGGGCGCAAGCATCGGTTGGTAATTATTGGTATGTGTGTCGCCGTAAACCTCAGCCGCGATGGTTTTGTAAGGCGCGGCGACAATCCGGCGCGTGACGGGATCCATCTGAAAATCGACCTGCAGGATCATCGTCTCTTTGGCGGGCCAAAGCGATCCGCCATAAACAAAGTTGCCGAGCGAGTAGGCGATCAAGGTTTGCCCGTGCAGCCGCATCGGCTGAATAACATGCGAATGATGCCCCAGCACGAGGCTGGCCCCTTGTTCGGCCGCGTATTGACCCAGCGCGGTCTGCAGCTCGTCCGGTTCAGTCTCGTATTCTCCGCCCCAGTGAAAGCTCGTGATGATCAGGTCGGCGCTTTGCCTGGCCAGCCGCAAATCGCGGGCCATCTCCCGCCGGAGCTCCTCAATATCCACTCCTTCTTCCAGCGGGCCGAGAACATTGTAGCCGAGCAACGCGACGCGAAAACCCTTGACGTCCAGCCAGGCGGCTCGCCCGTAGCCAAAAGCGGCGACTCCGGCCTCAGCCAGAGAGCGGAGCGATTCCTGGTATCCGGCTTCGCCGTAATCATGGGAATGATTGTTGGCCGTGTTGACGGCTTCCACGCTGCCGGCGCGGTAAATTCCGGCATGGTCCGGATCGCTTTTGAACCAGAAAGCCCGGTCGCCCTGATGCTCTTTGACGGCGCGCGCGGTTTGCGTGGTAAAAACGCTTTCGGCATTGGCGATGGTCAAATCGTCCGCGGCCAGCACGGATTGCACTCCGGCGAAAAAGTATTCCGGGCTCCTCCGCCGGTAATATTGCTCAAAGCTGCCTTCGTAAGTGTACCCGTAGCCGTTAGCCAAAACACAGTCGCCAACCGCGCTGACAGTCAGGGAGACGGGGAGCGGATGTATGGTTACCGAGTCTTGTTTTATTGCGTCCGAGGGAGAAAACTCGCTCTCCACCGGGTAAGATACTTCGTCGGTATAATGCCACCATTCCGCCGTGTAGGGCACAAAGCCGGCCTGTGTCATATGTCGCTCCAGCAAACCGGCGTTCTCTGCGGCTTCCGCTTCCAGGTCGCTGTAATCGCGGTCCGCCCGCGGGCTGAAATCGTCAAAGCCGGTTGGCATGGGCACGTCGCTTCCATCCAGCCGCACCAGCGTGACATCAAGGCAATTGCCGCGGGAATGGCTGGAAAAGCCGCTGTAGGGGTTGGCGATGTAGCGGCTGTCCGGCATCGCTTCCCACAGCGCGTACTGGGCGGCCGGCGGCCGGTAGGCGTCCCAGATTTTCAGGCTGTAACCGATTTCCGCCAGGGCGTTCTGAGCCCTGAGCAGCTTTTGCGCCGTGCCATGCCGCAGCCAGGCCTGGTCAAAATCGTAAATTTCCCGCCCGGCGATATTGTCAGGCGAGGCGTACCGCAGATCGACATAGACGCCGGGCGCGATTTGGCGGGCGCGCACAAAATCCTCGTCGCGGAACGCGGGCGCCGCGGGCTCCGGAGGGGCGGCAGGCTCGGGGAGCGCGGCGCTTTCCTCCGGAGGAGGGGGCGCGGGAATTCCCGCGTCCGCGATCAGGACGGGTTTTTCCGCCATCCGCTCAATGCCGCCGGCGCCGCATCCTCCGAGAATGAGCGCGAGCAGAATCAGAATTATCCCCGCCGGGCCGTGCCTCCGCGCGGTTTTCATATTCAGCGCCGCTGCTCAGTGGGGTCAAGGGGCTGCAATTTGTAGTGGAGCTTGATAAAGCTTTTGCGGCGGTTGATCTTGCCGAAACTCAAAGTTATACGCTCGCCTATTTTGCAGCCGTTTTCGTAAGAAGTCCCCGGCAAAAGCGCCACGTACTGTGTGCTGCTGTAGCGGGCGAAAAGGTCGCCGCGCCGCAGATGCATGGCGATCACGCCCTGCAGTTTTTCCATGTACTCACCGATGTATTCCGACTGCGGCAGCTCGTCATCCAAATCCGTCAGCGTGACGAGCATCAAATAAACCGATTGCCCCGTCCGCTCCACGCCGCGGGCGATGAAGCGGTACACGTCCTTGAATATTTCATAATTGCAGGAATAGGCGCCCTGCTCCAGTGTCGCCTCGTTCAGATTGTCCTTGATGATCAGCAGATCGCGCTCGACGCTCTTGATCGTTTTCATGATGTCGCGGTATAGCGCGCGGATGCCGTCGGAAGGATTCACGCCGAGTTCGTTGAACAGCCGTCCCGTGATCGACTCGTAGGCCGCCAAAGCTTCTTTGTGGCGGCCGAGGCGGATAAGCGACGTGATCAGCA
>JAISQG010000266.1 GCA_031274335.1 Gracilibacteraceae bacterium | reverse complement strand
TCGCCGCCGGCCGCTTCAGGCTACTATAATACAACCTGAAGGCAGCCCTGTCCAGATAATGCCTTCAGGCAAAGCCGCCTTGCCCATTCTAAACCGTGCCCCGCGTTTCGGCAGGGGATGGCAGCGCAAGTCGTCTTCATCCGCTTTGATCAGGCGCGAAACCTCTTTCATGCATTGCCTGGCCGCCTGCGTGGAACCCTCCAGCACAAAAACGCTGTATCCAATCGGCGTTGCGCGTCTCAGCATGCCCGGTAAAATTTTTGCAGCCGCTTGGGCTCGCTGATGTCATAGCCGATGACGAATGTTTTCATTAATGATCATTATTAATGATCATAATGTCCCCTCAAGTATTTTAACCGGGTCGAAATAATTCTGGCAGACCCGCCGCCAGTTGGCGTGAAATTTTTTGTCGTCGCTTTTAACCAGAAGTCCGAGAGTTTCCATTTCCTTAACGTCTCTGTAAAGGGCGCTGGCCGCCTTGCCCGCGTATTCTATGACTCCTGTTTTCAAGGGGATTTCCTCCAGCGTCAGGTTTTCGCACAACGGGAAATTCAGCATGAGTTTGCGTTTTCTCCGGTGCGCGTCTTTTTTGGTGTACTCCATGCCGGCGAACGTGTCGTAAATAAGGCGCTGCCAGAAAACCAGGATCTGCGAATCATTGACCGTTTCGTGGGTTTCGTGCAGGCCGTCCCGCAGGCCTTCCACAGCGTAATTGAAAAACGGCGTCAAGTCGCTTTGGCTCCGGCATTCCTCGAAGATCCGATAATATTTGTCGCGGGTCAGGGTATAGAAATTGGACAGACCGTAAGGCGTTGGCTGCCTGATTGGCGGCGCGACGGCTTGATTTGCCCAATACTTTGCCGCCGCTGATTAAATTATGCTATGATATAAAGAAAGTGCGGATAGGAGAAAATATAATGAAGGTAGGAATTTCCGCTACAATCCATACAACAGTCGATAAGGGCAATACCGCTTGCACGGTCGGCAGCGGCGGATTAGACGTATTCGCCACGCCGGCGATGAGTGCGCTGATGGAACGCGCCGACTGTGAAGCGCTGACAGACATGCTTGAACCGGGACAGACCTCTGTCGGCGCAAACATTTCTGTTTCGCACGCCGCCGCCAGTCCGATTGGCGTGAACGTTGCAGCAACGGCGACAATCACAGCGGTTGATGGGCGTAAGATAGAATTTGCCGTCACGGCGTGCGACGGCGCTGGTGAAATCGGCAATGGAACGCATACGAGATTCATCGTCGACGCGGAAAAATTCATGTCGAAAGCGAGTACGCGCAAATGAAAAGCATTGACGACACATTCGGTTTCGCGACACGCGCCGTACATGGCGGCAACGAAGTCGACAAGGAAACGGGAGCGATACGCCGTCCGATTACGATGGCAAACAGCTACGAGCTGCCCTACGACTCGACCGAGATGAACTGGTCAAGCGCGGGAGGCAATCTATACACCCGCAACGGCGGCGCGAATCAAGGGTAGTTGCAGCAAAAACTCGCGCTGTTGTCCGGCGCGGAGGACTGCGTAGTGTTGGCTTCCGGCGTGGCGGCGCGATTCTGGGCAAGACCGAATTGCTGACCACATTCGCAGCATAAAACCGCCAAGCGACAGATGTCGGGCTTTGGCGGCATGCTGGCGTTTGGGTTGAAGGGCGGCCACGGAGAACATTGTGAATTTGTAAGCCGTCTGCGTGTGATAACTAATGCCGTGTCGCTCGGACATGATGAAAGTTTGATTGTGTTTCTCGGAGAAAACGACGAGCGGCAGTTCCTGTATCCCGAACGCTTTCACGGCGGATTTTTTCGTTTGAGCGTGGGATTGGAAGATGCGGAGGATTTGATTGACGATTTAAAACAAGCATTGGGGGAAGTTACTGTAAATGAGCGCAAGCAGTGAAGAATGACCAGATAAAGCCTTTTCGTTTTTTTGCCGCCAAGAATGTGAGTATTTTCTGATGTGGTCCCCATTGTCAAGACAAAAATCGTCGATTTTTGAGCTATAAAAATTAAAAATTTGAGCCGCGCAGCGCCGGGACTGAAAAAAGATTTCAGCTCTGTATGGCGACGTTCCGGTTTCGATATTGGCTGGCCAGCATCCGGTAATCCAGGGACTGATGGAGCCTTTCCTCATTTCCATCACCGCCGCCAGATAGACAAAGCCTTTGGCCAGCCTGATGTAGGTGATGTCCGCCGCCCAGACATGGTCTGGCTTTTTAATCGCGAGCCCACGCAAAAGATAGGGGTATTTCTCGCTCCACTTTGCCGGGCGACTCAAGTGGGGCTTGGGGTAAATCGCCTCCAGATCCATCAGCCCCATCAGCCGGCCAACACGCTTTTCGTTGACCATCTCCCCTTGCCTCCGCAGCCAGCCAGTGATGCGGCGGCGGCCATAAAAGGGGTGCTTTAAAAACTTATAAGGAACAAACTGTTCTTTACTTCAAATTACGACATCGCGTCGGGTAGGCCGCTTATAAGGAACAAACTGTGGGTTATGAGAGCGGTATAATTTGAAAGCCCAACGATTTGGCGTGTATGACCAACTTTTGTAGTTTTTGGGTCTGATAGCGATCTTCGTATTGCTTTAACCTCTCCTTCATATATTCGCTGCCGTTTTTCAGCAGACGGTAAAACAGTCTGGCCAGTTTATGGGCTGTGGCGGTGAGGGCCTTTGGGGCGCCAAAATGACTCAAAGAGGGGTAAAACATGACGATAAAATAAAGTTTACCCGTTCTACCTTATATCAATAAACATATCTTCGCGTTGTTTTAGAAATTCCGGCGTAGTTTGTACGCCGCTGGCGGAAATGCGAAGTCTTTTGAGTGATTCCAATTCGGCGATGCTTTTGGGCAAAGTTTTAAGTGATACGGCGCCGAAAATTGAGATGTCTTCCAGATGCTTCAATTTACCTAACCCTTCAGGAAAGCGGCTAAAGTTGCAACTAAGTTTAATACTGCGCAATTTCGGCATGTTCTCAAGAAAATCAAGGCTGTTTAGCCTGCCGCCATAAAGTTGCAAATTTTCCAGATTGTGCAGACAAGCCAGAGGCAAATCAATGTGGTTTTCTAGGCCGC
>JAISQG010000219.1 GCA_031274335.1 Gracilibacteraceae bacterium | reverse complement strand
CTGCCGGGCGTCAAGGTGCTGCAGTTTTCGGCTTGGGAGATGTTGCAAAAAGAGATGACGCAGGCTGATGCCTACAATGTTTTTTACACGGGCACCCATGACAACCGGACGCTGGTCAGCTGGTATGCCGCCGAAGCCGAAACGCAGGGCTCGCCGCCGAACGCGGTGCAGCAGCGGCGCTTCTGCCGCCAGATCATGGCGCGGCTCTATGCCGTGGACGCCTGGTGGGTGATTTTTCCGCTGCAGGACGTCCTTGGCCTGGACGACCGGAGCCGCATGAATACGCCGAGCAAACCGGAAGGCAACTGGGGCTGGCGCGTGGGCATGGAGCAGCTGACGGAGGAAACGGCGGCCTGGCTGCGGGAATTATGTGAGCGCCATAACCGCCTCCCGGAAGCCTGAGAGGTTTTCTGATGTGGCAGTTCATCAAACGTTAGGAAAATGGATTGGTAGATTAGTCGATATATCCGATATATTCGATGCTTTTAGTTGAAGTTTCGATGAAAACGCAAACGCAATGCGCCGCTGAACGAGATTGCGGGTCAAAGCCCGTGAATTCCCCAAAAAACCAGGCTTCGACACAGACCCGATAGCGCCGGGGCTGGCTGATTTGGAATCGGCATAACTTATAACACAAGGCGGTAACCCCATGCCTAATGAAGAATTCACAATGCCGTGTTTGTGGAGCTTTCGAAACTCAGCGCGGTAATGAAAAAGACGGCCCCGGAAATGACGGACTTGGAGTTCTGGTGCGTGTTTTTCGCCCATGGGCACGAGCCGGAGCATCGGGAACTGCTGAACCGAATGATTGCGGCGAAGGAGGAGATCAGATTGGCTAGCGAAATTCTTACCGGCATAAGCAAGGACGAGATCGCGCGCGCATTTTCGCTCGCGCCGCATGTTCCGGATGGATATGGAAAATGATCAAGGAGGTTAATTATGGAAACTTACAGGCAATTTATCAACGGGGCTTTTGTAGATTCACATTCAGCGGAATGGATCGAGGTGGAAAACCCTTTTACGAATGCAATCATCTCTCGCGTTCCGCGCGGCGACAAGGAGGACGCTTATGCCGCACTGGAGGCGGCGAACAAAGCCCAGACCGCCTGGGCGGCCAGACCGGCGGCCGAACGGGCCGGCTATCTGAAACAGATGGCCGCGCTCATCCGGGGCAATCGCGTGGCCCTGGCCAGGACGCTGGCGGCGGAACAGGCGAAAGTTTTGCCGCTGGCGCAGGTGGAAATAGATGTGACCGCCGAGTATTTTGATTATTACGCTGGCTGGGCGCGGATTTTCGAAGGCGAGATCATTCAGAGCGACCGCCCGAATGAAAATATTTTCCTGTTCCGCAAGCCGATTGGCGTCGTGGCCGGCATCTGTCCCTGGAATTTTCCGTTTTTTGTCATGGCGCGCAAAGTTGCCCCGGCTCTCCTGAGCGGCTGCTCCATCGTGCTGAAGCCGAGCAGCACGACACCGAACACGACGTTTGAATTTGCCAAAATGGCGGCCTCCCTCGGACTGCCTCCCGGCGTGCTCAATTTTGTTGCCGGCAGCGGCCGGACGCTGGGCAGCGCGCTTGTTTCCAGCCCGTTGACTGATATGGTGACTTTGACCGGCAGCGTGGAGGCCGGGCAGGAAATCATCCGGGCCACCGCGGACAACGTCACCAAGGTGTCGCTGGAATTGGGCGGCAAAGCCCCGGCCATCGTTTTCGCGGATGCCGACCTTGACCTCGCGGTCAAAGGCGTGCTGGATTCGCGCGTTATTTTCAGCGGCCAAGTCTGCAATTGCGCGGAAAGGGCTTATGTGCAGGCAGGAGTCTACGAGGAATTTATGGAAAAATTCACACAGGCGATGAAAAATGTCCGTTTCGGCGATCCTTTCGCCGATCCCGCGCCCGACATGAGTTCCCAGATCGACCGGAGCCAGCAGGAAAAAATCGACGCCATGGTGAAAAGGGCGCTGGCGGACGGAGCGCAGGCGCTGACCGGCGGCAAAGCGGCCGACACGGGGAGCGGTTATTTCTACGAGCCGACGGTATTGGTCAATTGCCGCCAGGAGATGGAGATAGTGCAAAAAGAGGTGTTCGGCCCGGTTATTCCCGTTTTGCCTTTTACCGAATACGAGGAAGCGATCGCGCTGGCCAACGACTGCGAATACGGCCTGACCTCCTCGGTTTTTACCAATAATGTGAATACGGTTATGCAGGCGCTTCGGGATCTGAAATTCGGGGAGACCTATGTGAACCGCGAGCATTTCGAAGGGATGCAGGGTTTTCACGCCGGATGGCGCAAATCCGGCATCGGGGGCGCGGACGGCAAGCACGGGCTTATGGAATATATGCAGTCCCAGGTGGCGTATGTCCAGTTCTGAGCAATGACGAGGCGCAGCGGGACGCCGAAAGGCGTCAGGGAGCGCCGGGGTGGTTTTTGCAGTAGAATCAAAATTAAGGTAATGGAAGTGCGGTGCAAATGCCTGTGGGGCGCTTTTTTGGCTAAATATACAAGCTGCAGGAGGCCAAATTTATGGATAATTTAGCTTTTGATAGATATAAGGAACGTTTTGAAATATTAAATGGGGAAATTTATGCCATGTCCCCCAGACCATCCGTGAAGCATAATATGATTGCAGCCAACATTTTTACCGCATTTGCCAATTATTTCAAGGGGAAAAGCTGCATTGCTTTTTCTGATGGCGTTGATGTAAAGATCACCGAAAATGATACCGTAATTCCAGATGTCATGATCGTATGCAACAGAAGTATTATCAAACCAGATGCTATCTACGGTTCGCCGGATCTGGTTGTTGAAGTTTTGTCGCCTGGAACGGCCAAACGTGACAGGGGCTATAAAAAGGATTTATACGGAGCACATGGCGTAAAAGAATACTGGATTGTTGATTCTGAAAGCAAGATAGTCGAAGTATATGTGAATGAAGATAAAGAAATGAGACTGGATAATGTATATGAGGTATATCCAGATTATATGATCGAAAAAATGTCTGAAGATGAAAGGGCAAATATCATGGATAAGATAGGCATATCAATGCAGCCGGACTTTGAACTGCCACTTTCAGATATCTTTCAAACATTTTAACGATACATGAAAACCAACTACTACTTCTAATGATAAGGACTGTATGCATGAATTGGGAAAATTACAAGAAATTTCTGTTTTATGATGCCGACACGGGGCTGGCGCTTGATCCGAGCTGGGCCCGCTGGCCGGAAGAATTGCTGGACGCAAACCGGGCGGAGACGCGGCGGGTTTGGGCGGAAATGCGGGATTTGGAGCGGGGGGCCATCGCCAATCCTTCCGAGGGGCGGATGGTCGGCCATTACTGGCTCCGGACGCCGGAACTGGCGCCGGACGCGGAAATCGCGGCGGAAATTCGCTCTACGGTCAGCAGGATCCGTTCGTTTGCCGCCGGCGTTCACGCAGGGGAATTGCGCGGAGAGCGCGGCGGCGCGTTCCGCCAAGCGGTCGTCGTCGGCGTCGGAGGGTCGAGCCTCGGCCCGTGCTTTGTTTCCCATGCGCTCGGCGCGGAAACGGACAAAATGCGTCTTTATTTCATCGACAACACAGACCCGGACGGCATGGACCGCGTTTTTGCCGCCGTGGGCCCGGCGCTGGACGAAACGCTGACCATCGTGATTTCCAAAAGCGGAGGGACAATCGAAACCCGCAACGGCATGGAGGAGGCGCGGGCGCGCTATCAGGCGGCCGGCCTCAGTTTTGCCCGCCACGCCGTGCGCGTGACGCAGCGCGGTAGCAAGCTGGACGAAGCGGCGAAAGAGGAGGGCTGGCTTGATTTTTTCCCGATGTGGGATTGGGTCGGGGGCCGGACTTCCGTGCTGTCGGCCGTGGGACTTCTGCCGCTCGCTTTGCAGGGGCTGGACATCGAGGGGCTTTTGCGCGGCGCGGCGGCTGTGGACGAACTGACCCGCCGCCCGGCGCCGGGGGAGAATCCGGCCCTGTTGCTGGCCCTTGTTTGGCAGGC
>JAISQG010000152.1 GCA_031274335.1 Gracilibacteraceae bacterium | reverse complement strand
GTCCGGAGACGCGATCGCCGCCGTGGGGAAAATATTCGTCAACACCACGCTTTCGCCTGCGCTCGCCGCTTCCACCGCCATGATTTTGAGCTGGATTGTTTACGGTAAATCCGATGTGTCCATGTCGCTCAACGGCGCGCTGGCGGGACTCGCCGCCATTACGGCGGGCTGTGACGCGATGCAGCCGGGATTTGCCGCGCTGACGGGCATTATGGCCGGATTCGTCGTCATCGGCGGATTGTATTTCATCGAAAACATCCTGCACCTTGACGATCCCGTCGGCGCCATCAGCGTCCACGGATTATGCGGGGCGCTCGGCCTCCTATGCGTCGGGCTGTTTTCGGACGGTAGCGGCGCGGCGGCGGGGTTGTTTTGCGGCGGCGGCCTGGATCTGCTTGGCGTCCAAGCGCTCGGCGTCGTCTCCGTCTCGGCTTACGTCATCGTCGCCATGCTCATAATTTTCCGGGTGTTAAAGCAGACCTGCGGCGTGCGTTTATCGGTGGAGGACGAGATTGACGGTCTGGACATCCACGAACACAATATCCACAGCTATTCCGACTTTTTGTCCTCCGACGGGGTCAGCGCTCCGAAAACGAATATTCCGAAAATTCTGGGCGGAAATCTGGAAAGTCCGCTGGCGCATGAGCGCCCGGACAGCGAAGTCACGCTCACGAGCGTTGTGATTGTCACCAGGCAGTCCAAGCTCGACAGCCTGCTGAACGCCATGAATAAAATCGGCGTGACCGGTGTGACGGTTTCGCAGGTCACGGGCTATGGCCTGCAGAGAGGCCAGGATTATTACCGGGGAGCGGAAATCGACTTGCGCCTCCTGCCGAAGGTCAAAGTGGAGATCATCATCAGCACCGTGCCGGTGAGCCTGCTCATCGAAACAGTCGAAAAAGTGCTTTACACGGGCAAGCACGGTGACGGCAAAATATTCATCTACGACGTGCGGGAAGCCGTGAAGGTGCGCACGGGCGAAACCGGCGCCGCCGCGCTTGCCGACGCGGAAGCGGGCTCGTGAGAAAAGAGAGCCTGCTCAGCGTGGGCATAGACGTCGGCACCACGACGACGCAGATTTTTGTCTCACGCCTCATGTTGGAAAACGCGAGCGGTTCAACGGTTGTTCCGGCCATAAAAATCGCGGCCAGAGAAACCGTTTACCGCGGGAATATTTTCTTCACGCCGCTGGAATCGGAGACGGAAATCGACATGGAAGCGGTATGCGGCATCGTGGCGGCCGAATACCGCGCCGCCGGCATAAGCGGCGGCATGGTGGACACCGGCGCGGTTATTATCACGGGGGAGAGCGCGCACAAGCGCAACGCGGAAAAAGTGGCGCAATTGCTCGCGCGGTTCGCGGGAGATTTCGTGGTGGCGGCGGCGGGTCCCGCGCTCGAAAGCGTGCTGGCGGCACGCGGCGCCGGTGCGGACGAATTGTCCGTGGCGCGCGGCTCCGCCTTCAATCTGGACATCGGCGGCGGCACATCCAATTACGCCTTATACTCCGGCGGCGAACTGCGGGAATCAGGCTGCTTCGACATCGGCGGCCGCCTGATCCGGGTTGATCCGGCCGGCCAAATCGAATACATCGCGCCGAAAATCGCGCGCCTGTGCAAATGGAGCGGCATCCCCCTGCGCGTCGGCCGGGCGGACGCCGCGGCGTTGCGTCGCGCGGCGCGCGCCATGGCGGAAATTCTGGAAATGGGCCTGGGGCTGCGCGAAAAATCCAAAGCATATCCGGAATTTCTGACCGACGGCAGGGACATCGCCCCGCCGCCGCCCGGTGCCTGTGTCACCTTTTCCGGCGGCGTCGCCGACGTGATTTACCGCCCGCCCGGCGGCGGCGATCCGTATCGTTACGGCGACATCGGCCTTCTGCTCGGAGAGGAGATACGGAAATCGCGTATTCCGCAAGCGTTCCGGCCTGAGTCTCCGCGGGAGACGATCCGGGCGACAGTCGTCGGAGCGGGAGCGCATAGCACAGCCATAAGCGGCAGCACCATCGCCTATAGCCGGGAACAGCTGCCGCTCCGCAACCTGCCGGCCGTGAATTGGGCCCGCCGGGCCGAAAGCGCGTTGTACGGGGACGGAGATACCCCCGTCGCCGTTATCATCCAAGACATGAAAAACCCCTCATATCAGGACATCCAGCTGCTGGCCGCCGAGCTTTGCGCTTGGCACGGCGGGCGGGCGGCGGAGGGCGTCCCGCTCGTCGCCGTCTGCGAAAACGATATGGCCAAAGCCCTGGGCCAGGCCATCCGCGCTGTGAGTCGCGGCGCGTTCCCGCTCATTTGCCTGGACTCCGTCGCGGCGGACAGCGGGGATTACATCGACATCGGCCTTCCGGCCGGCGACGGCAGCGCCCTGCCCGTGGTGGTCAAGACGCTGATTTTCGGATAGGAGTAAACCATGCTTTTAAAAACACGGCTATATGGGAAAATATACCAATTCAATGATGTGAAGGACCTTTTGGCTAAAGCGAACGAGGAAAAATCCGGCGACAGCCTGGCGGGGATTGCCGCGCGCTCGGAACAAGAGCGCGTCGCCGCCAAAATCGTTCTCGCCCACGCCCTGGTCAGTGATTTGCGCGAAGCGCCGGCCGTGCCGTATGAGCAGGACGAAGTAACCCGGTTGATCCAGGACCATGTGGACGAAAGCGTTTACGCGCGCATCCGCGGCTGGTCGCTGGCCGAGCTGCGCGAGTTCATCCTGGACACGGCCACGCCGCCCGCCGCGCTGACGGAGCTTTCCCGCGGGTTGACGGCCGAAGTCATCGCCGCGGTGACGAAGCTGATGAGCAATATGGATTTAGTCGTCGCAGCCCAAAAATTGCGCGTTACGGCGACGTGCAACACAACCATCGGCGGCGACGGCGTTTTTGCCGCGCGGCTGCAGCCGAATCACCCGGCGGACAGCATCGAGGGCATCCGGGCCTCGCTGTACGAAGGTCTCGCCTACGGCGCGGGTGACGCGGTGATCGGCTTGAATCCCGTTGTGGACAGCGTCGCCGGCATCACCCGGATTCTGAGCCTGTTTGACGAAGTGAAAAGGCGCTGGGAAATTCCGACCCAGATCTGCGTGCTCGCCCATATCACGACGCAGCTGGCTGCCATCCGCGCCGGCGCGCCCACCGATCTGATTTTTCAGTCCATCGCCGGCAGCGAAAAAGGCAATGAGGCGTTCGGGTTTACAGCGGAGCATGTGCGCGAGGCGCTGGCCCTGCTCCGCGAGCGCGGCACGGGCCGGGGGCCGGATGTGCTGTATTTTGAAACGGGGCAGGGCTCCGAATTGTCCAGCGGCGCCCACCACGGCGCGGATCAGCTCACGATGGAAGCGCGCTGCTACGGCTTCGCCAAGCCTTTTCATCCTTTTCTCGTCAATACGGTCGTCGGCTTCATCGGGCCCGAATACCTGTATGACGCGCGCCAGGTCATCCGGGCGGGGCTGGAGGATCATTTCATGGGCAAGCTGACGGGCCTGCCCATGGGTTGCGACGCCTGTTACACCAACCATATGCGCGCCGACCAGAACGACCTGGAAAATCTGGCCATGCTCCTGGTGTCCGCGGGCTGCAGCTATGTGATGGGCCTGCCCCACGGCGACGACATCATGCTCAATTACCAGTCCACCGGGTACCACGATGCGCACACCCTGCGGCTGCTGTACGGCAAAACCGCGATTCCCGAGTTTCAGGACTGGCTGGTGCGCATGGAGCTTATTGCGCCCGACGGCAGGCCGGCGGAGCGTTTCGGCGACGCGTCGGTGTTTTTGGAGGGATGAAGATGACGGAGAAAATACCGGGCGAAATGATTCCCGACATATCCGAGGGGCAAGCGCGCGACTGGTTTGCCGTGCCCCGGCCCGCGGACGCGGAGGGGTATTTGCGCCTCCAAGCCGCCACGAGCGCCCGGCTGGGGGTGTGGCGCGCGGGCACACGCTACGCGACGCAGAGCATGCTGCGCTTCCGCGCCGATTGGGCCGGCGCGCGCGACGCCGTGAACACGGATGTCCCCGCGGACTTTATCGCGGCCTGCGGTTTTTTGGCGGGCAGCACCCAATGCGCGGACCGGGAGGTTTATTTGCGCCGCCCCGACCTGGGTCGCCGCCTCTCAGGCGAGACGCGGGAGCTGTACGCCGGGAAGCTGGCGCATGACGCGCGGGTTTTGCTGGCCGTTGGCGACGGCTTATCGTCCGCGGCCATTTGCGCCAACGCCGCCGATGTGATATTAACGCTGCAGCAGGGTCTGGCCCTGGCCGGCATCGAGACCGGGCCCATCCCGTTCATCAAATACTGCCGCGTAGGCGTGATGGACGATTTGGCCCCGCTCGTCCGGGCGGAGGCGGTATGCCTGCTGATCGGCGAGCGCCCCGGACTCGTTTGTGCCGAATCCATGAGCGCTTATATGGCGTACCGCCCCGATCCCGGCCGGCCGGAATCATGGCGCACCGTGGTCTCCAACATTCACGCCGGCGGCCTGCCGCCGGTCGAGGCCGGCGCGCAAATCGCGGAAGTCATGACGCGGATACTGGAACAGAAGCTTTCCGGCGTGGCGCTGGAATTGTGAGGGGTTTCCTAAGCAAGCTCCGGTTTGTCCCACAGGTTCAGCTTTGTGCCGAGTCCGAGTTTTAAGGCATTGCGGTATACCACCGTGCCCCAAGCCACGTCCTCTGTCGGCATACCACCGACGGAGTAGATGGTGATTTCGTTTTCGTTGCGGTGAACCGGCACCTTGCCGACGAGCACATCGCCCAAATCGTCCAGCCGCTCCTTCTTCATTTTGCCCTCATGGATAAGAGCCTCCATGTGCACGGCCGGAATTGGGATTACGTTATAGGCGGGGGATTCTGGAAAATAGAATTCATCGTGCCACGCCTCATACAGCATGACATTGTCGGCCACGTTGCGGGCCCGATTGATGATAAAATCATCGTCAAAGCGGGCGGCGGCGGGACAGGCGACGATAGCGCCGGGCTTGATCCATTTTTCGTCAATATAGGGATACGTGCTGGGATTCCCCATGGGGCCGGAGGTGGCGATTTCCACAATGTCGCTGTCCCGCACGGCTTCCTCATACGTATTGACGACGGTGATGTCCGTGACCGTCGGGTAGTTGGCGCGGACATATTTCACAAACTGTTTGACGGAAAGGGATTCGGGAGACGAGCCCTTGATTTTCAGGCTTGTTACGCTCGGACGGGTAGTCATAATGGCGTCAAAAGCCGTTCTGCTCATCACGCCGGGCCCGATGATGCCCGCTGTCTTTGCGTTCTCCGGCGCGAAATACTTGAAGCCCACACCGGGCACCGCGCCCGTGCGGTAGGCGGAAAGGAGGTTCGCGGACATGAAGGCCACAGGCGCCCCCGTGTCTTTGTCGTTGAGAACGAGCATGAGAATGGAGCGGGGGAGGCCCTTTTTCCTGTTCTCGACATTTGAGCCGTACCACTTCATGCCGGCCATGTCAAACCGGCCGCCCAAATACGCGGGCATGGCCATGAACCGCCGGTCCGGCCCGTCCGTTGGCATGTTCGGGAACTCCGACTCGGCGGGGAAATTGACCATCGCGCCGTGGGAATTCCCGTTCGCGCCCGCCATGCGGTAATCACCGAGTTTCATCAGGCGGAACATCTCCTCGATCGCCTCCACGCAGGCTTTCATGTCGGTCACGCCGGCTTTGATCATATCCGGTTCGCTGAGATACAGAAAATCGATTCTTGGGCTGGACATAGTAACTCCTCCTGTCGCTGTAATATTTGGCTGACGGCCCGAAGCAAAAACAAAAAAACGCCGAACTTCTAGCAGATCGCAAAATTCGGCGCAATCTGTACACTTTATTTCGTGCCAATTCCTAGCAGCCCGACATCTTTGTCACAAAAATA
Source organism: Gracilibacteraceae bacterium (assembly GCA_031274335.1). Lineage (GTDB taxonomy): Bacteria > Bacillota > Desulfitobacteriia > Desulfitobacteriales > Syntrophobotulaceae > JAIRRL01. The sequence goes on along the minus strand of JAISQG010000152.1, from coordinate 1,709 downwards.
ATACCATGAAACATTTCAGCAATATTGTAAAAATCGGAACAGGCGAGACATATTCCCTATCCGCTGAATTCTTGGCCTTTGTATATTATGCGTCCGTCGTCAGACAAAACAGTCAGGCAATAAATTTCTGACGTCAACCACAGCCGCTTTAACATTGCAGGTGAGCGCCTGAATCGCATTGCTGTCGAAGAAATTTTCGCCCGGCTCCACCCATTCAAAATCTGGCATAAGCATAAAATTCTGAATATTCGCCCAGTCTTGGTATGCCGGCAGATAATTGGTAAGAAAAGATCTCTCCGAAGCGTATCCGGTTGGTATTGTATCCTCGCTGTAATACGGCAATCAGCAACACGCCGCCAAAAGAGCGTCTAATTCCGAGAAATTTTCATATTTTAAAAAGCACGGACAGCCCTGACCTGGTGTAAGTCGTCCACATCGCCGACTTTATAGTTGCCAACAGAACCCGCGAAATCCATATACTCCGCCTCATAGAAAGTATATACTGACGAAGACCAATAAGTGGGTTCGTCGGTTATGTCGATAGCGGTTCTGCATAAGAGGAGTTTACTCAGCTCATACTCACTGGGGAGGAACCAGTCGTTCTTGTCACCGGTATTCAAAGTGACGCAAGCATAGGCGGCGGGGGCGGTGGGATCATGGGAGAGGATTATCTGGGTGTTCTTTCGGCCCGTTCCGATGACATTCTCATCATCCCATCCCGTCTCATCCCTTATATCAGCCATTATATTGTTCGCTGTTACTGAGTCATACCCTTGAGTGATCCACGTACATGGTTCGCCGGCACTGGGGGCCACTTCAAGGTAATGGCAGGTTGAGCCATCGTAGGTGTTGGTAAAGCCCTCTTGGTCGATATAGAAGATTTTCCCGCCGCCGGGACCGGTGTCGCCGATGGCGTATTCAGGCATCCAAAAAGCAGTGCCTGCTCCCGCATCACCGGGATCGGTGTCGCACCCCACAAATACAAATGACAACATTACAACTATACCCAATACAAAAAATTTACTGTGTTTCATAAAAATTCCTTTCCAATGACAGTTATTTTCAAACGAAAAAAAGATTGTAGGGGGCGAGGCTAGCCTCGCCCCTCATTGCAAGGAGCGGCAGAAACACACTGCCTGAAGAAAAATTGATGAACTTGCGTCAGGCAGTGATGTTGCAACGAGGACGCAATCCAGAAATATGGTGTCAATGGCTTTGCTTGACTGCCAGTTCAGGCCTGACGGCAGGCTGGCTCAATGTTTCAGGGGATTCAAGCGCAAGCACCTCGTCCATGGGCGCGGGCGCGAACAAGGGTTTTTTCAGGACGAATTTTGACCACATGGCCGCGAAAACAGCGAGAATCACGAACATCACGAAAAATATTTTGTAGATCAGGATGCGAGCGTCGCCTTCGGCGATGTTCCAAACCATGAAGACGGAGCCGATCATGCCCAAAATCTGCGGAATGCCCCAAAACATGAGTTTTTTGTTGCGGTCGGTCTCCGGGTAGCGCCGGCGCAGGGCGAGCACGTTGATGTGCGTGATGATATACGAGGCGATCCAGAAACAGGAGCCGGCCAGCAGCATGGTGATGAGGCCGCTGGTGTTGACCAGGCCCGTCAGTATGAGCAACAAATCCCCCGCGACCAGGCATAGCATGCCGACCGGCGGCGCGCCGTGAATATTCGTTTTCGCAAATATCTTCGGCA
>JAISQG010000102.1 GCA_031274335.1 Gracilibacteraceae bacterium | reverse complement strand
GAGAGCGAAACGCTGCAAAAGACACTCGCCGACCTCGAAGCCTTCCGCAACGCCGAAGAGATAACGCCCTCAAAGGATTGCGCGGCGCTGATGGAGTACCTGGACTGTCCCTGCCGGGTGTTCACCGGACTGCTCGACGACGACGACATGGTCTTTGCCTACGAACAAGCGGCGATGCGGGGAAAGGCGGAGAGCTTCACGCCGCTGCTCATCGTCGTGAGCGACATCCTGACGGAAGCGGTCGCGATGGCCGCCGATGAGAACGACGATCTGCCTGACCGGGAGAAGGGGCGCGCCTGGCGCAAAGAGGTTTTGCGGAAGGCCGAGGAGATCGACGCCAAGGCTTTTTTGGACAGTCGTTTCAAGGAATATGCGGACGATGAAGGCAACGGCGAATACGCCGAGGAAATTAAAACCCTTCTGAACAGGACGCTGAAAGGCAAAGACACGCGCCGCCGCGTATCCGCTTTTTGGGATTACGAGGCACAGCTCACCAAAGAGGTGATCCTAGCCGAGATCCCGACGGCAAAGCCTTACGAGCTTGCGGCCTACGTGCCGATGGGCGGTTTCAATGACTGCCCCGACCCGGAGACGCAGGTCGCCGTCATGAAGCGGTGGTATGAAAAGTACGGCGCCATACCCGCGGTCGTCACCTACGATGAATGGGAATTCATCGTGCCTGAACCGCTCGCGGACGAAGCCGAGGCGCTGGTTCTCGCGGCAGAGCATTTCGCCTTCTGCGCCGACCGCCTGGAACAATACAGGAACGGCTACACGCTTGGCATGCTGGCGAAGTCGCTGACGGATTCGACGGTCTGGTATTTTTGGTGGGATTGAGGACAGCGCCGGTCATAAATCAACCTTTTTTTCCAAAATATAACCCGTCCCGGCAAAAATCAGGGCGGTAATCAGGACGATGATTCCTGAACGGGCCAGCAGATAGCGATCCAGGACAAAGAAAACATCCAGCCGGCCCTCGGCGTTCACTATGTCCATTATGCCGGGCAGCGGAAAAATCGCCACAATCGCCTCACCCAGCTGAAAGCAAACAAAGCTTAACACGACGTAAACCACGCCGGTTATGAGCCAGGCGACTTTAATCCCGGCGAAAAACCCGCGCCTTATCGTCATCGCCGCGTATGCCGTCAGCACCGAATTAAGCACCGTCACGATCGCGGTAATCGTAAACGCGATAAAAGTCATGGTCATGGCGTCTTGCTGCTGCGGCGTGAAGCCGAGGTAGCGGTGCATGATGTCCAGCAGAAAGCCATTTACCGCGTTTTCGTATATCACAAACATATCCACAAAAATCAAAATAATGATAAAAATCAGAAAACCAATGCCCTCGATGAACCCGGTCAGCAGTTTGGCGCCGATGATCTGCCAGCCGCTGTGCGGCGTGAGAAAAACCATGTAGCCTTCCTTGTGGTTCAGATCCCGGCTGTAAGCCGCCAGCATGTCGATAAAGAGCATGGCAAAGAAGATCTGGAACAGGGCAAAGAGGAACAGGCCCATGAGCAGGGCCTCCTGCGTGTCTACGGCGTTGGTTTGAAAACGCAAATACATGATCAGCGCAAAATTCAGGACAAGCGCCGCGGCCAGAAAAATCAGCATCCGCTTGCCGCGCATGACGAACTCATACTTAATCAATTTTGCCACGGTAGACCTCCCTGTACAGATCATTGAGCGAACACCCGCGCTCCGCCAGCAATTCCCGCGCCCGACCGGAAAGGACTGTGACCCCGCGGGCGAGAAAAACGGCGTAATCGATTATTTCTTCCAGCTCATCCACCAGATGGCTTGTGACAAAAACAACGCAGTCGTCACGCTTCTCCTTTTTGATCAGGTCAATCACCAGATCGCGGGCGACCACGTCGATGCCGTTCAGCGGCTCATCCAGGAGAATCACCGCGGCCCGGCGGCTGAAAGCCAGCACCATCTTCAGCCCGGCGCGCATGCCGGTCGAAAGATTGCGCACCTTCATGTCCGGGGTCAGGTAAAAAAATTGCAGATAATCCAGGCATTTTTTCTGATCGAAATCGGCAAACATATCGGAGTAAAATTTTATCACGTCCTGTATACGCATGGCGGCGTACAGGTATTCCTCCGTGGACATAAAAGAGACTCTGGCCCTGGCGCGCGGGCCCGGAGACAGTCCCAGCAGAACAATGCTGCCGGCGGTCGGCTTGACCAGACCGGCCGTTAATTTCAGAAAAGTGGTTTTGCCGCTGCCGTTCGGGCCCAGCAAGCCTATTATCTGCCCGCCGCAGGCGTCTATGCTAAAATTTTCCAACGCAAGCTTGGCACCGTATTTTTTCCTGATGCCGTCAGCCCGCAGAATCAAACCGCTCACGCGCCCTCTCCTTTCTCCTGCCTCGCAGCAGCCCGAAAACCCCCAGACCGAAAAACACGACGGACAGAACCTGCGAAACCGGCGCCTGCACGAACGGGATAAGCAGTTGATCCGTGCGCAGGCCCTCGATCCAGAACCGGCCCAGTCCCTCACCGGCAAAATAGGCGAACATTATTTCGCCCGTAAAAACCTTGCGCCGGCGCCAGAATAGGAGCGCCAGCAACAGGGCGAAATTCCACAGCCCCTCGTAAAAAAACGTGGGATGAACCTGAACATACGCCTCCCCCGCGTACAAAACCGGATGCGCCGTCATGGCCGCCTCCAGGGACGGCGATATCATGCCCGGCGAGACGACGGCCCGGCGGATCTGCATGGCCGGCAGTCCGTCCGTATAACCGCCGAACGCCTCCGCGTTAAAAAAATTGCCCCAGCGTCCGACGATCTGGCCGACCAGAAGCCCGCAGACGGCGTAGTCCGCCAGATAAAAAAAAGACAGTTTCCGCCGTCGCGTGAAAACCAGCATGGCCAGAGCGCCGCCCAGGACAGCGCCGAACACGGCCAAACCACCTTCGCGCAGGTTGAAAATGTTCAGAAGATTGTTTTTGTAGCTGTCCCAGGAAAAAATCACGTAATAGGCTCTGGCGCCGAGTAGCCCGAACACAACGCCCCAAAGGGCGAAATCGAACATCAGGTCCGCCTTTTCCCCGTCGCGGCGCATAAGGGCTTGGGCCACGAGCAGCCCGCCGAGCATGCCGAGGGCCATTGTGGCGCCGTAAAAATAAACCGGAAAGCCAAAAACATCAAAGCTGCGCGGTAAATGCCGGACCACCAGGCCGAGATGCGGGAAAACCACATCCGGCGCGTAATTCAAATCCATGCGCGTCTCCCAACAGTTCTCAAATCTTTTGTGCCTAAATTCGCCGGTCCGGCAGGAAAATCCTGCCCCGGCAGAGAATTATATAAATTTGAACGGAGGAGCCATGACCAATGTAGAACGCTTCAACGACCAAAGTCTGCCCGAGGAAATATTCAACAGCGTCGCTCACGGCGTGGGCGCGGTTTCCGCGATCGTGGGAGCTGTTGTGCTTGTTATGTTCGCCTGTCTGGAGCGCGGCGCCGTCACCGTCGCCAGCAGCGCCGTTTACGGATTCACCCTGATTTTTTTGTTCACCATGTCCACGCTCTACCACGCCTTCACCAATCGGCGTGTGAAAAAAATATTCCAGGTGCTCGACCACTGTTCGATTTTTCTGCTCATCCTCGGCACCTTCACGCCTATTTGCTTCTCCCTGCTGGGCGGGCGGACGGGCTGGATGCTGTGGGGTTTTAACGCCGCGCTCACGGCTGTGGGCATCACGGCCAACGCCGTCAATCTGCGCCGCTGGCATCGCCTGAGCCTCGTCCTGTATCTGCTCATGGGCTGGTCGCTTATGACCGTCATCAAGCCGGTCATGGCGCTTCTCTCCGGCGGCGCGGTTTTCTGGCTGCTGGGCGGCGGCCTTTTTTACTCTGTCGGCGTTTTCTTCTACATCGCAAAAAAACCGCGCTTCATGCACGCGGTCTGGCATATTTTCGTCCTGGCCGGCGCCGTCCTGCACTATTTCTTCATCCTCTTCCACGTCGTCAGAGCTTAGGAACTGTCACCACCCGTTTAATTCCAGCAATTGCGTGATATCAAAAGTCCCGCTGACCACAATATCGGAGGTGCCGAGCAACGCCGGATCGTAGGGCGGTTTCCGGTCGGAATGGTTCCAGGCGTCCAATGCCGCGGCCTCCGGTATGTTGGTGGGCAGATTGCTGGCTTTGAAGCTGAAGCTGCCGGCCAGGCGCAAATAGCCGCCGTCCAGTTTTTCCGACCGCGTCAGCGTCACCCGGACCCTGCTGTCGTCGCTGTTCTCGGAGGCGTCGTAAGCCACCGACCGGAATTGCGAGGCATAATTGCTTTCCCACTCGAAACTGTCCGTGTTAAAATCCGCTACACTGGCCAGATCGCCCATCTGCTCCCCTTTGGCTTCTATGTTCAGATTGAGCACGCCGGCGGAAATCTTCACTTTTTCATCCTTGTCGTCGCGCAGCACCAGGACAAAGACCGGCAGATGATCGCCCTCCCGGAAAAAGCAGCCCCAGGAAGCGCCGTCCTCACCTGTGCCCTCGTAGCTTCCGCCTATGTCGCCGCTCACCACGCAGCGGATAAAATTTTCGGAAACGTTTGGCGTGCCGCTTTCTGTCAGGGTTTCGCGTTCATTTGTCACGGTCTCGCGCGGAGGCGCGGTGTCCCCGCCTTGGCCGCAGGCGGCCAGAACAGCCGGCAGCAAAACAAGCGCCGCCCAAAAAACAAATGATTTTTTTCTCATGGCAAATTCGCCTCCATTAAATTAATACTTCCTCCTGATCGTTCAGCAGGGCCGCCAGCTTCCGCGTGATCGCCCCGTATGCCAAATTGTCCGTCTGTTCGCGCAGCCAGCCCACCAGCTCATTGCCGTCCTCGTCGTCATAAACATAACGCTCCAATTCCTCCAGCGCCTCCTCCATGCGATTCATGCGGTAATGACGGCTTCCGTCCAGCATCTGCCACAGCGCCTCCGCGGAAGGCGCCTCCTTGCTTGCCAGATCCTGTTTGGTCCGGAACAAACCCTGCAGCTCGGCCAGCATCTCCCGCATTTCCGCCGCAAAGGCGTCGTGTTCGGCCTGCAGCGGCTCCGAATAGCCCTCGCCGGATTTCTTTTCCAGCGCGGCCGCCGCCTGCCCCAATTCCATGGCGCAAATGCCGTAACAGCTGCTCTTGAGGCCGTGCACCGCCACGCAATAGTCCGGCATGTGTTCCGGCAGCAGGCTTTCCATGCGGAGAAGCACCTCCGGCGTGTGGCGGACAAAAGAACACAGAATATTGCGAAAAGATTCCCGGCCATAGCGCCGCCGTCCATCCTGCCAGTTTATCCGGGCGGAAACCTCGTCCCACTCATCGCTTTGCTCAGGCAAATCTTGCTCCGGTTCCGGCCGCAGAGGCACATCGTCGGCCGCCGCGCCCAGAAGGCAACGCCCCAACTCCAGATCCAGCTGGCGTGGGTTGATCGGCTTGTGAATGAAGCCGTTGAAGCCGCTGGCCAAAAACATTTCGGCGCTCCCGCCCGATTCGCTGGCTGTCAGGGCGATGATCGGCAGATCGCGGGCGTATTCCGTGTCCAGGGCGCGGATAAGGCGCACGGCCTCGATTCCGCTCATCTCCGGCATCCGGTGATCCATGAGGATGGCATCGTAAAGCGGCTCACCCGCGCGCACCGCCTCCACGGCCTCCGCGGCGCGCAACACGCAGTCCGTAATAACGCCGTGCGGCGCCAGCAAGCCTTTGGCCACGGTGAGATTGGTGGGCACGTCGTCAACCACCAGCACTCTTTTGCCGTTAAGCGACCGGGTAAAAACCATGTCCGCCGCCCGCGCACTGTTGTAAGCGCACCGGGCCATAACCCGGGCGGCTTCCTCGCTGCCCAGCGGCTGGGACAAAGCTATGCCCTGCAGGATTTCCGCCGTGAACACGCTGCCTTTGCCGTATTCGCTTTCCACGCTTATCGCGCCGTTCATCATGGTCACCAGCTGCTTGGTGATGGCGAGGCCGAGGCCGGTGCCTTCGATGTTGCGGTTGGACAGCGTGTCCACCTGGATATATTCGGTAAACAGCTTGTCCATATCCTCCCGCCGGATGCCGATGCCCGTATCGGTCACGGTAAAACGCAGCCGGGCCATGAGGCGGCCGCCGTCGTCCTCCGGCCCCCAGCGCACGGACAGAGTGGCTCCGCCCTCCGGTGTGTATTTAATCGCGTTGGACAGCAGGTTGTTCAGTATCTGCCGCACGCGGATCTCGTCGCCGAACAGCCGCTCGGGCAGCGTCCGATCGAGTTCCAGTTTGAAGTAGAATTTCTTCTCCCCGATGCGCACCAAGTTCATTTGCACGGTTTCGCTGATCATATCGGCGACGCCGTATTCAACCGGCACAAGGGCAAAACCGCCGGCCTCGATTTTGGAGATGTCCAGCGTGTCGTTGATGATGGAGAGCAGCCCGGTTCCGGCCTGGCGGATGGTTTCCATGTCCGAGCGCAGTTCTTCCGGCAGATCATGGCGCAAATTCGCGTCGGAGAGGCCAATGATGGCGTTGAGCGGGGTGCGGATTTCGTGGCTCATCATGGCCAGAAAATCGGTTTTGGCCTTGTTGGCCTCCTCGGCCTCCATTTTGGATTGCGCCAGGGAAGTGATGTCCGTGATATCGATGAATTTGCCCGGCATGCCCTGAAAATTATCGGCCACCACCTGGAAAAACCGCGGCGCGCCTTCGAGAACGATCTCCTTTGTCCCCTCGTAGAAACCGTCGACCGCCAGGACCTCCCCGATCATTTTCTGCATGGCCGCTTCCTTGAACAGGGTGTAAATGGGGCGACCCATCGCGTATTCCGGGTCGTCGTTAATTTTCGCGAATTTCGCCAGCGATTTGCTGATGTATGTAACCCTGTTCTGGGCGTCCACCAGCACGACGAGATTCGGCGTCGTGGCCATCAGCGTCGTGAAGGTGTTAAAAGCGTGGTTGGCGTTGCTTTCTTTTTCCGTGGCCATATAGGTCAGCATCAGCAGAAGCGTGGCCGGGAACAGGGAAATAATCCAGTTCGCGGTGGTGATGGCGACGTTCATGAACGGGTCAAAAGCAAAAAGGCCGCTGAGAAGCATGACCATGATGATCACACTGGCGGCGAGGTAAAATTGCAGAAGTCTCTGGAAATTCTGATAAACACAGCCGATGCTGCAAATGCCAAGGAAGATGAGAAAAAAATACTGAAAATCTCTCATGTACAGCGCGCCGGCCGTGAAGCAGAGGAACATCAGGAGCGGAACATAGAGGGCCAGCAAGTCGTTGTCTTCGCGCAGGATGTACATGAGGGCGATCAACAGGGCAATGGACATCCAGCACATGATGTTTATCTTGAGCGCCAGGGCATAATTCAGCGTCGTCATCGCGATGCCGATAAATCGCACGATTCCATAAAGGAAACAGCTGCTGACAGCCAGGATGCGCGTATGCCTGAAATATTGCTCATCCGGTTTTTTGAACAAGACGCGTCCTCCTTCAGAAGCGCGAACAGGACTCCATTCAGCGGACAGCCGGAGCAAGGCGGCCTGGACGTGACGGGGATTCAGTCAGCGTTTTTTGGATGAGCACAAGTATAGCATAAAATTACGGATATGTCCAATATTGAAAAAAGCGGCGCGGCAATCAAAATAGCCCCTCGTCCCCTTAAAAAAACGGGATACCGTTTCCTAAACAGTATCCCGCTCATGTAGCTTGTACTATCCCTCTTGCCCGCCGCCATGCAATATCAGCTGCCGGCGGCGCGGGCGATTCCGCCCGCGGTCACAGCTCGGCGCTCACAGCCGGCTGGCGGGCGTAAACGCTGACTTTTTTGCGGTATTTGTCCTTGCGCTCAAATTTCACATAGCCGTCAATGAGGGCAAAAACCGTGTCGTCCCGGCCCAAACCGGTGTTATTGCCCGGGTGGATTTTCGTGCCGCGCTGGCGAACCAAAATATTGCCCGCCGTGACAAATTGCCCGTCGCCGCGTTTAACGCCGAGACGCTGGGCCTGGCTGTCGCGTCCGTTGCGCGTGCTGCCCATTCCTTTTTTATGCGCCATACAGGATCGCCTCCTTCCAGAGTTGGCTTGACTGATTAAGAATTGCTTTCCAGTTGAACGTTCTCAATCTGAATGTCTTCAATTTGAATTTTCGTATAAAGCTGCCGATGCCCGCGCTTCACGCGCACATGCTTTTTCGGTTTGTAGCGAAAAGCGATGATTTTTTTCCCTTTGCCGTGCGCCAGCACTTTTGCCAGGACTTTCGCGCCCGGCACCAGCGGGGTTCCGATGTGCAAACCGCTGTCGTTCGACACCAGCAGCACTTCGGTCAATTCCACGGCGGCATCCGCGTCGGCCGCCAGCTTTTCCACATTCAGCGTGTCTCCGGGGCTGACCCGGTACTGCTTGCCGCCTGTCGTCAAAACCGCATACATTTTCCTGCACCTCCTTCTTGAGGTCTCGCCCGGCACAGGCCGGTCCGCGGCGCGAACCAGTTGCCTGCCTGCCCGGAGCGGCGTGGCCGCATGGTTTCCAAGCGGAAACCGTCAGACTTGTTAATGATACACGCCGGCAAAGGCTTTGTCAAGATCTATAATGAATAAA
>JAISQG010000089.1 GCA_031274335.1 Gracilibacteraceae bacterium | reverse complement strand
CAGAGCGACCAAGCAGTTGCGGATGTCGCCCGGCGGCAAAACGCCCAGCTCACGGCGCAGCCGGCCGGAACTGCCACCGTCGTCGCCCACCGTCACCACGGCGGTTAGGTTGCTGGTGTATTTTTTCAGCCCGCGCAAAAGCGGAGCCAGGCCCGAACCGCCGCCCACGACGACAATCCGCGGCCCTTTGGACAAATGCCGGCGCGCCTGCTGTACCTCCGCGCCGCCGAATTTTTTACGCATATTTCACATCCGCGCGCGAATTTCCCGGTGTTTGACCGTGACAAAACAGCCGATTTCGCGCAAATCCCTGCCGATATGCTCCGCCAGGGCTACCGAGCGGTGCTGCCCGCCCGTGCAGCCGACAGCAAGGGCAAGATGCTGCTTGCCCTCCCGGCGGTAATGCGGCAGTAAGAAATGAAGCAGCTCAATGTAACGTTCCAGAAACGCTTCCGTCAAGGGATTGCCGAGGACAAACTCCCGCACCGGCGCGTCCAGGCCGGTCAGGGGCTTCAATTCGGCTTCGTAGAACGGATTGGGCAAAAAGCGCACGTCAGCCACCATATCCACGTCCGGCGGCATGCCGTACTTGAAGCCGAAAGAGGTGACGGACACGCTCATCTGAGCTTCCGCGCTGCCCTGCCCGTACAGAGTCCTGATTTCTTCCCGCATGTCCCCCAGCGAAAAATCAGAAGTGTCAATGACGCGGTCGGCTTTGCCGCGCAATTCGGCGAGCAGACTGCGCTCCAGCTGGATGCCGTCCAGAACGCTGCCGCTCGGGGCCAAGGGGTGACGGCGGCGCGTTTCTTTGTAACGGTGAATCATCACTTCATCCGAGGCTTCGAGGAACAGCAGTTCCAGCCGCAGTTCCATGCGGCGCAGGGCATCGACGGTTTCACTCATGTCCGCGAAAAATTCCCGGCCCCGCAGATCGCAGACAACGGCGGCGCGGCGGGTTTTGCCCTCCGCTTGACGGCAGAGCTCGACAAATTTGACCAGCAGTCCCGGAGGCAGATTGTCGATACAGAAATACCCGATGTCCTCAAAATTTTGCAATGCGTGTGATTTTCCGGCCCCGGACAAGCCGGTGAGCAAAACCAAAGCAAATTGTTCCATGTCGTTGTTTTCTTTCTAAATAAACCGCCCTTTGCCAGTCTCGCGGGCGACATTCGCCGTTTCAATCGCTCATCTTCCACGCGCTCTGGTTTCGGTGCCTCCAAACGGGCGGCCGCGTCTTCGGCACCGTTTGTGGAAGTTCCTCTACTTCACTACGTTTATATTCGTGTCCTTCAATATAACGTCATGCGCGCCCCCCTCTACGAGGCTTGTGGCCGAAACGAGTGTGATTTTCGCCTTTTCCTGCAGTTCCGGAATCGTCAGCGCGCCGCAGTTGCACATTGTGTGGCGCACCTTGCTCAGCGTAAGCGCCACATTGTCTTTCAGGCTGCCGGCGTAAGGCACGTAGGAATCCACGCCTTCCTCAAATGAAAGGCTGTCCGCGCCGCCCATGTCGTAACGCTGCCAATTGCGCGCGCGGTTGCTGCCCTCGCCCCAATACTCCTTCACGTAGTTGCCGTTGATGTTTAACTTGTTGGTCGGGCTTTCGTCAAAGCGGGAAAAATAGCGGCCCAGCATGACAAAATCCGCGCCCATCGCCAGCGCCAGCGTGACGTGGTAATCGTAGACAATGCCCCCGTCGGAGCAAATAGGCACGTAGACGCCCGTGCGGGCAAAATACTCGCCGCGCGCCTTGGCCACGTCAATGATGGCCGTCGCCTGCCCGCGGCCGATGCCTTTCTGCTCGCGCGTGATGCAGATGGAACCGCCGCCGATGCCCACTTTGACAAAATCCGCGCCCGCCTCCGCCAGAAAAAGAAACCCTTCCTTGTCCACGACGTTGCCGGCGCCGATTTTCACCGTATCGCCGTACCGGCGGCGCGTGTATTCCAGCGTCCGTTTCTGCCATTCCGTGAAGCCTTCGGACGAATCGATGCAGAGCACGTCCGCCCCGGCGTCCACGAGGGCGGGAATCCTCTCCTCATAATCGCGCGTGTTGATACCCGCCCCGACCACATAGCGTTTGTGCGCGTCAAGCAGTTCCAGCGGGTTCTCCTTGTGCGAGTCGTAGTCTTTGCGAAAAACAAAATACTCCAGGCGCCCGTTTTCGTCCACAACCGGCAGGGAATTCAGCTTATGCTCCCAGATGATGTCGTTGGCCTCGCTCAGCGAGCAACCGAGTTCGCCGTAAACCATGTTTTCAAACGGCGTCATAAACTCGCGGATCGGCGTGTCGAGCGGCGTGCGGCTCATGCGGTAATCGCGGCTTGTCACTATGCCGACCAACTTGCCGGCCGCCGTGCCGTCGTCTGTGACCGCCACGGTGGAATGACCCGTTTTTTCGAGCAGCGCCAGAATATCGGCCAAAGTCTGGTCAGGCCGCACGTTGGAATCGCTTTTGACAAAGCCGGCTTTGTAGTTTTTCACCCTGGCGACCATCGCGGCCTCATCCTCCACGGGCTGGGAGGCGAAAATAAAAGAGATGCCGCCCTCCCGCGCCAGAGCAATGGCCATGCGGTCATCCGAAACGGCCTGCATGATGGCCGAGGTGAGGGGGATGTTCATCGTGAGCGCCGATTGTTCGCCCCGGGAGAATTTGACCACCGGCGTCAAAAAGCTGACGCCGGACGGCTGGCAGTCAGCCGAGGTGAATCCCGGCAAAAGCAGGTACTCACTGAATGTGCGCGACGGTTCTTTAATGTAGCGGGCCATGTCAATTTTTTCCTTTCCGGCCTTCCCCTGAGGTCCTGTTAGGTCAGGGAAAAATCCAAATCCATGTTCTCGTACCAGTACTCGAGCATTGCCGGCGCGCATTCGACGCGGATGTTGATAATGCGCTCCTCCTCCACCACAAATTGATAAACATAGCCGCGCTTCCGCTCATCCGCATCAAAAGCCTCGTGCGCGAAAATGATCACCCCGGAGTTGGGATTGTCGTACAACCAGCGGATCTGGGCGTTCGGCCCGTCATGGCGGGTCCAGAAATCCTTGGGGGTTTCGCCGTCTTCATTTGGCTCAACCCAAAACGACAATACGGTGTCGTCCTGACGCGAGAGGAATTCCATGTGACCGCTGATCGGGTGCACGCGGCCGTCCAAGGAAAAGGTTCCCGGATAATGGAGCGTGATCCGGTTTTGTTCATCAAAATACTTGTTGTCCGCAAGCGGGCCTTCGTCCTCCTCCAAGACCGGAGGAAGCTCCGGCGGGGGTGGCTCGTTCGACGACTGATAATAAACACTGCCCATGTAAGGGACGTCAGCGGGACACTGCCGCAAAGACCCGAACGGTTTGAGCGGCTCGCCGCCGTCCATGCTGTAATAAACCTCCGTCACGCCCAGGCCGGAGGTGATGGTGCGCCAGAGCGTATCCATCATAAACCAATTAAGGGATTCGGCGTCGTAAAAGTGAAATTCGTCTTTTTGGGCCCGGTCATCCAGCCCGGCGACCAGCGTGGAGTCTGTCTGCCAGTCCACCCTGGCGACTCCGGCATCCACGCCGCCGGCGACGATAAAGCTGAGGCCGGTAAGCCGGTTGAGTTCATTTATCAGCGTTTCGAGGGATAATTTCCCGGTGTAGCTGAATTCATACCGGCGGATGGCGTCCTTTTCCTCCGCGCCGGGAACGCCGAAGGAAAAATCCGCGTAAATATAGGCAGTTTGCACCGGATCAACAGCCGGGGTTTGGGCGGCGCAACCGAACAGGCCCGCCGCCGCGAAGAGGCAAAGCGTCATAACGGAAACGATTTTCTGCATACACATTCTCCTCCCTGCCGCATTGCCCTGGGTCCGGCGCGCGGGGTCTCCCAGGTTTTTGCGCGGCGGTTTCTTCCAAGTATAACACATCACAGAGCAAAATCAAACTTTGATTCTAAGCGATTGGAAAAAGATGGTTTCATCACCTCGTATTGGGGTGACGAAATGCAAGGCGCGCGCCGCAAATACTATCATATCACTGACAAAGGGCGGGAACTGTATCGACAGAACCTGCTGAACTGGGATTTTACCCTGAAAATCCTAAGTAATTTATTGAAGGAGGAGAAATAATGGACACGAAAAACTATGTCGATACTCTGTTTTCCGAATATCAGGAAAACGCGGCTCTCGAAGATTTCAAGGAAGAACTGTGCGGATATATGGACGAACGGATTGCCAATCTCGTCAAAAGCGGCATGGACGAACAAAGCGCTTTTGAAAAGGCGTCAAAGGATTTAGGCGATATGTCCGCTGTGGCGGATGAAATCAGCCTCAAGAAAAAGCAGGGTTGGACGTTTTCGCCGGAGAATCTCGGTTTTACTGCGGCCATTACTGTAATGATGTCGTTTGTGTTACCAAGCGCCGCGTTATTTATTTTCCTTATGCTTACGGAGAAAGACCGCAGCAAACCGTGGGTAGTAGCTTTGCGGGAAAAGGAGATGCGTAACGAACAGGAACGATTCGCCAGCGTAAAGGAACAGGAGCGTTTCGGACTGTTCTCCGGCGCTATATGGATAATGGCGATTGCCATCTTCGTCCTGCTGACCATCATATTAGGCATAAAATTCTCATGGCTTGCGATAGTCGCCGCGCTTGTGGGACAAATGCTTTTGCAGGCGGCATTTTCAAAAGGCGAAAAATAGACGCC